>NZ_DOPT01000024.1:26348-121687 GCF_003512625.1 Herpetosiphon sp.
ATAACGGCCTTGCTTGCGCTCAGTTCGAGTGCGGGTGCGGCGACCACCAGCCTTGCGCCGCATTGAATCGGCTTGGGTTTCCAAACGCTTGGGGCGATATTCTTGGGCAATATTAAAGACTTTGCCATCGCCTTTTTCTGCTTGGCTACTGGTTTGGGGTGGCGAGCCTTTCGGTGCCCCAGTCGGTGGTTCTTCATCGCCCGCTTCTTCGCTATCGCTGGACGCTTCCTCCGACGGGGCTAAGCTTTTTTTAGCTCGTCACGCCCCGCTGTCTCTTCGTTGCCGCGTTGGCGCTCTTGAGCCGCCTTATTCAGCACATCGCTGAGTTGCTGCTCATCAAGCCGCACTTCGGCAAACGGTTGGCGACGCATGCGGTGAGGCAAGGCCAATTGAGCTGCGACCCGAATATCTTCGAGCGAAATCGTAGTGCGACCCTCTAAGGCGGCATGAGTTCGCGCCGTTTCGAGAATTGCCAAGTCGGCACGGTGACCATCAACGCCCAATTCGAGCGAGAGCATTGCCACCGCTGACATATCTTGCTCAGAAATTTGTACCTGGGGCAAGAGTTTTTTGGCCGCCGCAATTTCTTCAGTCAAATGATGCTCGTTGCTGCTCCAGCGTTGCACAAATTGCTCAGGATCAGCATCGTATTCCATGCGCCGTTGAATCACATCAACCCGTTCGCGCACATTTTTCAAGCCACCAATTTCAACCACCAAGCCAAAGCGATCAAGCAATTGAGGTCGGAGTTCGCCTTCTTCGGGGTTCATGGTGCCAACCAAAATAAAGCGAGCTGGGTGTGAAATCGAAATGCCCTCGCGTTCGACCGTGTTGATGCCCATTGCCGCAGCATCGAGCAAAATATCAACCAAGTGATCATCCAAAAGATTCACTTCATCGACATATAGCAAGCCACGATTAACTTGAGCTAATAGGCCAGGCTCGAAACGGCGTTGACCTTCGACCAAAGCATGTTCGAGGTCAAGCGAGCCAACCAAACGATCTTCCGAGGCACTGACAGGTAATTCGACCAAACGGGTTGTCCGTTGTTGCAACGGTAAATCTTCGCCAGCTTGCAAACGACCGCGACATGAACCACACATACGATCAAGCTGATCTGGCGGGCAGCTATAGGGGCAATCGGCTACCACCGTGATTAATGGCAGCAAATGTGCCAACGCCCGTACAGCCGTCGATTTAGCAGTGCCTTTTTCGCCACGAATGAGCACACCGCCGATTCGAGGATTGACCGCATTAAGCACCAGTGCTTGCTTCAAGCGAGGCTGACCAACAAGCGCACTAAATGGGTAGGTTGGTCGAATATATGGTTGCATAGTCGTCTTTCGTTACCACAAGCGGTTACACAAAAATAAGCCCGCATCACAGGGCTGCCAATTGGAGGATTCCAAATAGTGAGGGAATGTGTTTACGCTTTTGAGGCAGAGGATGAATCCCGTCAATGTTCACGATCCCAACGCATGTCCCTACTGTCTGGCCCTTCCAGACACCGCACGCGCCATTATCGCACACACCTGAGCCTGAGTCA
Organism: Herpetosiphon sp.; assembly: GCF_003512625.1. NCBI lineage: Bacteria > Bacillati > Chloroflexota > Chloroflexia > Herpetosiphonales > Herpetosiphonaceae > Herpetosiphon > Herpetosiphon sp. The sequence continues at coordinate 27,895 of NZ_DOPT01000024.1, forward strand.
ACTAGCTCAAGGCCGTTTTTAGGGCCAATTTGGCGCTTTTTTTAACCAATTTTGGCCCCAAGTGTTTATTCAATCAGCGCACAAAGTGTTGGCGCAAATAATTCAAGACCTGTTGATCGATGTGGGTTTCACTGACCAAGCGTTCTTCGAGGTTTTCAACCCCGCCATAAGCCTGCAACGCGGAATGGGTCGCAGCATCATAAACGCCTGAAAGCTCACCCTGATAATAGCCAACCTGCTGCAACATCGTCTGGATTTCGAGCGCAATCGCCTGATCGATCGGCAGTAAATCTTCGGGTTTGGGTGGTGTGAGATAGAAACGATGCAGTTGGAGCAACCGTTGCAATTCTGGTACAGGATTGTGATGATCATCGACCCGCAGATCGATATAGCGATCAAGCACGCCACCATAGGCTCCACCTTTACGCGCCACATACAGCGCTGCTGATTGCCGCCCCCGCTGATCGCCGCCCGCTAAATCGCCAGCCAGCAAGGCCGCTAGCAAACGTTCAGCCAACTCGCCTTGGGTTTGTTCGAAGGTTGTTGCCATGGCTTCAACTACATCGGCTCCGGTTAAAATGTTGCCTTGGGCGGCATAACCAGCGCCAGTGCGACCACCCGCCCAGCTATGGCAAGCGTTGCCCGTCCAGGTTGCGGCGTTACCTTGGGCATCGACCACCCCAACTTGGCGTTGCTCACGGCCCTCATCAGCAGCCAATAATTGATCAAGCGTGGCCTGAGCTGAGGTTCCTTGAGCCAACAACGCCAAGCCATCGGGGCCAAAGCTTATATTGGCATACGATTGGGTGGCAATCGCGCCTGCTCCCGCCTGCGCCCACGAAACCACCGAGCCAACCGCCAAAAATTTAGAAGCGACCGCCACACCCAAATCACCAGTCGTCGGATCGTAGCCTATAATCGAAAATGTCATGCTAGCCTTCCTCAAAACGATCAATAGCGCAACCAGCCAATCGCGATTAAAATGATGCAGCTATTCTACCAAAAGCAGGTGGGCTACCACTGTATTATTTAAGGATGTAATGCGTATGAATGCATGGTTGTTGCCAGTACCCTTTGATACCGAACGTGACGATTGGGGCGCAACTTTATTGGCTGAATGGGGAGCCAGCGTGGTTACGCCAGGCCAGCAAGCCTTGGTGATCGGCGCAGGCACTGGCCGGATTGGCTTGGCATTGGCGCGAGCAGGCGCACATGTCAGTTTTGCTGATGATTCAATTGTGGCCTTGGCCGCTGCCCGCCAGAGCTTTGCCCAAGCCAAGTTGCCAGCCCAATTTTTTAGCACCACCGACTTAACCCCAAGCAAACCGTTTGACCTGGTGTTGATTAACATTTTGTGGTGGAGCGATAACCAGCGTGGCGCAGAACTGATTAATTTGGCAGCGCAACACACCAATGCTGGCGGGATTGTGGCGATTGGCGGTGGTAAACAAGCTGGATTAAGTGGAGCAACCACGTTGCTCGAACAGATTGTCGGGCCAAGCGTCAAAACGCTCTATAAAAAAGGTCATCATGTGGTAATGGCATTTCGGCCTTTACACTGGCAAGCTCAGCCAAGCCAAACAACCCAGCATCAGCTCAGTCATGGCGACCATGCATTAACTATCGAGGCAACTGCTGGCGTATTTGCTCAAGGCCAACTTGATCCAGCCAGTGCTATGTTATTGGATGCAGTGCACATTCAAGCCAACCAGCGCGTGCTTGATCTTGGCTGTGGCGCTGGAATTTTGGGCATGTTTTTGCAACAGCGCGAATCCACTCTTGCTTTAACCTACATCGATAGTACCATGGTAGCAATTGAAGCCACTAAACGAAACTTACAAACCAACCAATTAACTGGCCGAGTGCTGGCATCTGATGGAATTCAAGCCGTCAATGGCGAGCAATTTGATCTGGTCGTGTCGAATCCACCATTTCATGTTGGTCGAGTTCAAAGCCCACAACTGGCCGAAAATCTCTTAAAGCAGGCTGTCCAAGTGTTGGCTCCCAATGGCCAATTGGTGATTGTTGCCAATCGCTTTTTGCGCTATGAACCATTGCTAGAAACTGTTTTGAGTAATGTGCATGAGCTAGCAGGCGATCAACGTTATAAAGTTTTGGTTGGTACAAAAGCAAATTAGCTCATTAATGCAACCTAGGTTTAGTAATTGCGTATTCCATGCTGTGAGTATTTGTGCTCACAGGAGGCTGTTATGAGTATGACGCTGGGCGAGATCGCTATCGCAATCGTAGTGCTCGTCTTATGCTATCGCCTAGGCCTCGAACTTGCGCCGATGATTATGGATTGGTGGCGTGGGTTCCGGTCTGTTAGCCCTGATGATGATGAAAGGAATGACCATGAGCAACGCTAGCCGTCGCCCGTCGGGCCGTCGCATTGGCAGCATTGCCATTGCAATTGTTATTGCAGTCATAGGCTTGGTGCTGTTAACCGCATCGTGGAAAACCATTCCACCAGGCTATGTCGGGATTGCCTTCAATAAGGCTAACAATAATGTCACAACGGCAATTGATCCTGGTTGGACGTTAATCAACCCATTTACCACTGCTATCCAGCAATATCCAGTGACCATCCAGACCTATATCATGGTCCAAAGCGATAACGAGGGTCAAACTGCTGGCGATGATTCGATCAAAATTCAATCGAGTGAGGCTCAACAACTTAATCTTGATGTGGCAGTGCAATATCGAGTGAAAAAAGAAGAAGCTGCGGTGCTCTACACCGATTGGGGTGGCCAAAGCCTTGATGTGATCGAACTGCAAGTTGTGCGTCAACAAACCCGTTCAATCTTAACTACTTTGGCTGGCCGCTATTCCTGGGAAGATATCAGCGGTGAGAAACGGGCTGAATTAGCTGACAAAGTTAAAGAACAATTGACAACCGAATTTGAACGTCGGCACTTGATTTTGGAAGATTTTGTGATTCGCGAAGTGCACTTGCCCGATAATTTGAAGCAAGCCTTGGAGAACAAAATTACCGCCCAACAAGCAGCTGAACGCCAAAAATACGAGCTTGAACAGGCCCAAATCAAAGCCGAACAAGATAAGGTTGAAGCCCAAGGTCGCGCCGAAGCTCAACGCGCTACTGCTAAAGGTGATGCTGACTCGATTTTGATTCGTGCCGAAGCTCAAGCTGATGCCAACCGCCTGCTGGCCGAAAGCGTCACCGAGGTCTTGATTCGCTATCAAATGGCGCTGCGCTGGGATGGCAAGCTGCCAGTGTTTAGCGGCGGCGGAGCAACACCCTTGGTTGATGTTAGTGAATTGATCAATTCAACCCAACCAATTAGCCGCTAAAATTAACCAATAAAGAACGCTGGTTATAGCTTAACCAGCGTTCTTTGCGTTTAAACCTATTCAGCGTGACGTTCTTCTTGCCATGGGTCGGCGTTGTTGTGGTAGCCGTAACGCTCCCAGAAGCCCAAGCGATCGGCGCTCATAAATTCGATGCCACGCAGCCATTTGGCGCTCTTCCAAAAGTATTTTTTGGGCACAAACAAACGTAACGGAAAGCCATGATCAGGCGCTAGCTCCTCGCCCTCGTACAAATAGGCTAGCAACACATCATCATCAAACATAATTTCTAGGGGCATGTTGGCGGTGTAGCCGCCCTCAGAGTGGGCCAGCACAAATTGGGCACTGGGTTTGAGCGCTGGAATATGGGTGAGAAAATCACGAAAGCGCACGCCCGTCCAGGTTGTGGCGAGTTTGCTCCAACGCGTGACGCAGTGAATATCGATATTTTCAATGGTGACGGTTGGCAAAGCGCGAAATTCGTTGTATGAAAAGGTTTTTTGGGCTTCAATTTCGCCAAAAACCCGTAAATCCCAGGTTTGCTCAAGCTCTTTGTAGATCGGAGTCTCGCCATAGTGCAAGACTGGAAATTTCTGGGTAACGTACTGGCCAGGTGGAACGCGTTCTTCCATTCCTTCAGGGGTTGCATCAAACTTTCTTTTGAATGCATCAAACATGAATTGACTCCTTCTTGCACAATATAATTATTGTAGCACTGCTTATGCCAGCAACCAAGCTTTCGGTTTACAATTCAAGCATTCGTGCAATTTGTGTAATTCGTGGCTAGAACCCTCGCGGTTTCTCAATCACTAGGCCAGCAACCAAGCCACGAGCTTTGTCAAAACCCCTAAGGTTTGGTAAGATAGGCCAGTCACATGTGAGGCGTGATGTGTATGCAATCCCAAAAACAGGCATTTGAAGATTCCTCAGCCCACTTTTTGCGCGAGTGGCTCCCACGTTTGGCAACCGCCACGAGCATTAATGGCTTGCACACAAATTTAAGCGCCGCCCTTCGCCAATTTCGCCATAATCCCCACTACCATTTGATTTGGCTTGATCTGGCCGAAACTCAGCCCGAAATTCCTTTAGAATTAATGCTCTCCAGCAACCAACAGGAGCAGCTTGAGCAAGGTGCAATTTTAACCATCACCACCGCTGATGCCACGCAATGGACGATGCTGCCCCTGTTGCACATTACTTTGCGCGGTTGGTTGGCCTTGCCTGAAGCAACCCAAAATGATCAATTGCTCTTGCCCTTAGCGCTGCAAACTGCCGCCAGCATGTGTACGATCACCAACAATCAACAATTGGTGGCCGAACTGCGCGAGCTGACCCAATTTAATTTGATCAGCCAACGCCTGAATAGTTCGCTCGAGCTTGGGCCGTTGATCGAGGCGGTGTATCGCGGCATCCAACAGATGTTTGGTCCGCAAAATCTGTTTGTCTCGTTGTATGATCCTGAGTCGCAGCTGTTTCAAGTGGCAGCGCATTTTTACGCCGATGGCCGCAGCACGACCCCCAATTCGCAATGGACAGTTGCCCATGGCTTAACTGGGGTGATTATTCGGCGCAACGAGCCAATTATCACCGATCGCTATCTCGAAACTTGTGCCCAATATCATGTTACGCCATTGTTTATTGATGATGATATTCCGCCGCTGTTTTGGGCAGGTGTGCCGCTACGCTTCGGCGAACGGGTGCTTGGCACGTTAGTGATCTACACGCTTGAGCCAGAGGTACGCTACAACGCCGACACGTTACGCAAATTGGAGATGTTGGCTCATCGTGCGGCTGATAATTTTGAGCAGGCACGGCTCTACGAACGCACCACACGCCAAGCTCGCCAACTTGAATTATTAAACGAACTTGGCCGCACCATCACTTCAACCCTCGATTTTGAGGCCGTGCCATCGTTGATCATGGGGCGGGTGCAAGAGCTTTTAAATGTTGAAGAGGGTTCGTTGTTGTTGCTCGACGAAGCCACCAACGAATTAGTCTTTCGTTATAGTCTGAGTCCAGTTGGCCAGCAACTTTTGGGCAATCGTATCCCGTCTAATGTGGGGATTGCTGGCTTGGTGTTACGTACAGGCGAATCATTGATCGCCAATCGTGCTGGCGATCATCCGGCGTTTTATACGGGCATTGATATGTTGGTGGGCCATGAAACCCGCGATCTGCTGTGTGTGCCGTTGCTTGGCGCTGGCGGAGTCAAAGGGGTGATCGAAATTCTCAATCATCGCAATGGCTTGCCATTTACTGCCGCCGACCGCGCCTTGCTCGAAGCAGTGGCCGATCAAGCAGTAATTGCGATTGAAAACTCTAATCTCTACACCCAAACCGACCAAGCCCTGACTCGCCGAATCAGCGAACTCGACCAGCGTAACAAGCAATTTCAAGAGATTGTGCAAATTGGCAATGCGCTCAAAGCTGCTTCAAACCTTGGGTCGGTCTTGCCAGCCTTAGCCGAGGCTGTGCAAAGTGCTACGGGCTTCAACCAAGTGACGATTAGCCTCGTTCAAACTACGCCAGGCCATAAAGCAATTATCAAACGGGTCGTCAGCGCAGGTATCGATCGCCAAATTTTCGAGGCCCAAGCTAGCATTACGATTGAGCCTGAGCGCGTCGAGGCTTTGCTCAAACCGCAATATCGCCGGGGTGAATCGACCTACTATATCGATCATCGGCGCAATGGTGATGCGCGTTTATGGCCTGATCCCTCAAATGGAGTCGATGTGCCAGAGCTACGGACTGGCATGTGGCATCCCAACGATAGCTTGTTTGCGGTGTTACGCAGCACCAGCGGCGATCTTTTAGGTCTTTTGACGGTCTATGCACCAAAAAATGGCCTTCAGCCAACCACTGATCAAATTCAAATGCTGGAGATTTTCGCCACGCAATTGGCAGTTGCGCTCGAAAACAATCGGCTCTACGAACGCCAACGCCAAACCGTCGAAGGCTTGACTGCCTTGAGTGCGCTTGGCATGGCGATCAACAGCACCTTCAGCAATGCGCAATCAATTTGGCAATTTACAGTTGGCGGGATGGTCGATTGGACTGGCGCACTCGGCGCTGGGGTATTACTCAGCGATCCCAATGATCCCACGACATTGCAACCAATTGTCGGCTTGGGAATTGAGCACACACCTGACGAGGCGATTATTCAATTTGCCCATAAAGTGCTGGAGCGTGATAAGCCCTTGTTGCTTGGCGATCGCAGCAAATTGCCGAGTGTCTTACGCGATTTAGGTGGTCAAGCCTTGGTGATGTTACCGTTGCTAGCAACCCACCAAACCTTGGGCGTGATCTACTTGTGGTATCCCGAAACCTTGCCCAACCGCGAAGCCCAAGATTTGCTCTCGCTGTTTGTGGGCCAAGCCGCTGTGGCGGTCGAAACTCGGCGTTTGGCCGAAGAAGTGAGCAATGGCCGCGATCGCTTAGCCTCGATTTTGGCTTCAACCGAAGAAGGCATTATTTTGCTGAGCGCCGATTTGCGGGTGGTCGAGGTCAATGCCGCCGCTCAAACCATGATCGGCAGCAACGAAGTCGCCGAATTGTTGGGAGAGCCAGTCGATTTGCTGCTTACCCATTGGTGCGCCCAGTGGAATAAATCTGAGGAAGCTTGGAGCGAACTAACGCTGGCGATCTACAAAGTTAGTCGCGGGCGTTTGGCTGAGGCGCGGGGCCAGTTAGAATTGGGCGGTTTGCGCAGCCAATGGCTCGAATGGACAACTCTGCCAGTTCAAAGCGCGGCGAACCAAAGCCCTCACCCGATTATTATTGTGCTACGCGATATTACCACCGAGATCGAGGCCGAAAATCTGCGCCACGACCTGACCTATATGATGATTCATGATTTGCGTGGGCCACTGAGTTCGGTGATGACCTCGTTGGATATGCTGGCCAAAAAGATGGTTGGCGACCTCAGCGAAGGCCAAGATAAAATTGTCAAAATCGCTTTGCGCAGTAGTGCTCGTCTGCTCGATATGGTTAATTTGCTGATGGATATTAGCAAACTTGAAGCAGGCCAGATGCCAATCACACCAATTACGGTGGCGGTTGATGATGTGGTGCGTTCGGTGATGCAAAATTATGAGCCATTGCTCAACGAGCGCAAAGTCCATGTAGCGCTGAATATTGCTGAAAATACCCCTAAAGCCTCGGTTGATATCCAAACCCTAGAGCGGGTCGTGCAAAACTTGCTGGATAACGCGATTAAGTTCAGCCCAGCCTTATCAACAATCACGATTAGCGCCAACAAAGTTCAAGCCAATCAACTACCAAGCGATCACCCAACTGGTCAATGGATTTTGTTGGGCGTGCGTGATGCTGGGCCTGGCATTCCAGCCCAATATCGCGAACGGGTCTTTGAAAAGTTTGCCCAAGTCAAACAAACTGGGATCAAAGGCACTGGGCTAGGCTTGACCTACTGTCGCTTGGCGGTCGAAACCCACGGCGGGCGCATTTGGGTTGCCAATGACGATGGCCCTGGGGCGCTCTTCCTGCTGACTATTCCGATAGCCTAACATCATATAACAGAAAACCCCGCTCGTAGCAACGAGCGGGGCATTTTTGGATCTGCGATGGGCAGGATCAATTTAGGCAGCGGTGGCTGGCTTAACCTTATCTTTGCCACGACCAAACCAGTTGCGCCATTCGCGGTTTTCCCACACCACCAACAATTGGGCAGCGTTGAAAATTGACGAATAGGTACCGCTGATCAAACCAAGCAACAGAATCAAAACAAACGAGCGAATGCTTTCGCCACCAAACAACAACAAGGCGGTCAAGGTAAAGAACGAGGTAAATTGGGTGTTGATCGAACGCGTCAAGGTTTGAACGATCGAGCGGTTGACCACCCGTTCGTAATCGTCGCTTGAGCGGCGCACGTTTTCGCGCACGCGGTCGAACACCACAATCGTATCGTGGACCGAGAAGCTAATCACGGTCAAGACGGCGGTCATAAACAGCGCATCAACTTCAAGGCCAATTAACCAGCCGAGAATTGAAGCCATCCCGATCACCACCAACACGTCGTGCAACATCGCGATGATTGCACACACGCCGTAGCGAATGGGGTTGGGAGTGCCACGGAAGGCCGCCCATAAATAGCCCATGATCGCCAATGAGGCAATAAAGACAGCTACGATCGCATTGCGAATTGAGCGCCCACGCACGGTTTCACCGACGGTTTGCACTGTTTCGATCCGCGTATCAGCACCAAACTTGCTGGTCAAGCCAGTTTCTACTGCTTTACGCTCAGCCGAATCGCTTTGCACCGACTTTGAGCGCACAAAGGCGATCACAAATTGTTGATTGTTGGTCGTACCTTGTGATAGCTGAGTCCGTGCACCTTCGATGCCGCTTTCAGCAAACACCGCATTGACATCATTTTCTAAGCCATCGCGGGTTTCGCTAATGCTTGGGATATGAATTTCCCAGCGAGCGCCACCCGAGAAGTCCACCCCAAGGTTCAAACCAAATACCAGCATGCTAATCAAGCCTGGAATAATTGTCAGGATTGAAATTGCAAACCATAAATAGCGCCGACGCACTAAATCTAACATAGCCCAATCCTTTATCGATGGTATAGTTGAAAATCAACTAAATTAAGCTTGCTCTGACGATAAGGCTGCCACTTCAGCAGCATCTTCTTCGGGGTTAACCCCAAACCAACGTGGATTCGAAACCCCAAGATCAATCGTCAAGCGCAACAACATGCGCGAAACGGTGATTGCGGTAAACAAGCTGACGATAATCCCCAAGGCCAAAGTCAATGCAAAGCCTTGGATGATACTTACGCCAAGCCCATTACCCAAGACATACAAGATAAAGCTTGTAATCAAGGTTGAAGCGTTGGAGTCGCGGATTGATGGCCATGCATGGTTGAAGCCATCTTCGACTGCCCGTTCCAATGAGCGGCCACGGTGCAATTCTTCTTTGATCCGCGCGAAAATCAACACGTTCGCGTCAACGGCCAAACCAATCGACAAAATAAAGCCTGCGATCCCTGGCAAGGTCAATGTGACCGGAACCAAGTTGTAAATCGCAAATGAGAGGATGGTATAAACGATTAAGGCAATGTCGGCTAACAAGCCAGGCAAGCGATAGTACATCAACATAAACAGCATAACCGCAATCAAGCCAATTGCGCCAGCAATTTTGCTTGCGTCAATTGAGTCGTTGCCAAGGGTTGCGCTGATGCTGCGGTTACTATCTTCGATCAAGGTTACTGGCAAAGCGCCATATTTGAGCTGGTTTTGCAGTGCTTGCGCTTGTGAATTTTGCTCAGCAACCGTCGTGCCAGTCGAACCCATCGTAATGATCCCTTCGCCAGGCAAAGAGCCATTAATTTGAGGGCTTGAAATCACGCGGTTATCAACCACAATCGACATAGGCCGGCCAATGTTTTGGCTGGTAAAGCTAGCGATTTGGGTGGCCGAATCTGAGTTGGTTTGGAAGCGGAAGAACACTGCTGGACGGCCAGCTTGATCAGTTGTCAAGGCAACTTGGCTGGTGTCGAGATCGCTACCACGAGCAATTGTGGTATATGGCGATTCACAAGGCCGCTCAGTAGTAGTGGTTGGAGTGGTTGTGGTCAAATTATTGGTTGACGACAACGGGTTGGTGTTACTCAAGCTGTCGGTGGTGGTTACGCCAGTTGTGCCAGTGACGCTGCTTGGCAACTGCACCGTGATTGGGTAACGTGGCGTAGCGGTGGTACAAACTTCGGTGCCATCGGGCAAATACTGACCTTGAGGATCAATAAATTCGAGGTTACCAGCGCCTTTGAGCGCTTCCGAAGCTGCCGCAGGATCTTTGACCCCTGGCAATTCGACCACAATACTATCGCTGTTGACAACTTGGACAACCGATTCGCTTACGCCCAAGCCATTGACACGACGCTCGATCACACCAGCGGCATTTTCGAGTTTGGCGGCCAAATCGGCTTCGTTGGGATCGGCGGGACGTAAAAAGATTTGCGAGCCGCCTTGTAGGTCGAGACCTAAGTGGGTTGAAACATCGCGACCAGTCAGGCTTTGGAACGACTTAGGAAAGAATACAATCCAAGTCGCTAAAGCAACTGCCACAATCGTCACGACGAGGGCACTAATTACTTGCTTACGCACGACGAACGCTGCCTCCGTGTTTGGTGAAGGATGGGCGTGGCGAGGAATACAGCCCACCCAGAGATACCTAAAGAAACTCCCATCGCAACAGCGCATTATAGGCGCGATACCCACTCGCGTCAAACGCCCTTCCACATTATGACGAGTTAAATAGACCCCGCCTGTGTGGTTTAGGCACAGGCGGGGCTAGCTGGAAATTGCGCTGGGCTAGAGCTTTAGCGTTGGGTCACGCTAACATTATCCACAGCAGCTTCTACCAAGCTAGCAGTGCTGGCATCGGAAGCTTCAATCAAGATTCGCACCGATTGACCAGCGTAGCTGTTTAAGCTAACAGTAGCGGCTGTCCAGGCGGCATCAACATCGGTTGCGCTGCCCAATTTTTCAAAGACTTTGACCGTGCCAGAGCTGGTGACGAGCGACACGCGGAAGTAATCGGCGCTGCTGGCATTCGAGCCATGAGCCAAGTAGTAGCTGAAACTCAAGCTCAAATTACCAGAACTTGGCAAGGTGAAGGCTGGCGAACGGACTGACGATGAGCCACCATCAAGGTCGTAGGCTCCAGCTGAACTGCCAGCCAAACGGCCCGTTACAAGGTCGTTGCTGCCGCTGACAGTTGTGCCAAGCTGCTTGGCTCCGCTGCTATCGGTTGCTTCAGGGTCGCCCCGTTCCCATGCGCCGGTGGTTGCGCTATCAGTCGCATTGGGATTGGTTGTCCAGCCTTGATTGGCTTCAAAATCGTCGCTAAATACGGTGACGACTGGGTTTGGTGTAGCGGTTGGGCCTGGGGTTGCGGTTGGCCCAGGTGTCGCGGTTGGGGTTGGCGTGCCACCGCCGCTACAATATTGAGCTTCTTTGCCAATCACGCGATAGGGACAATCGGTTTGTTCCAACAAATACAAGACCGATTCACGGTTACGGGTGGTTTCACGGCTAATCACTTCGTCAGGTGGGTAGAAACCTGGACTCGAAGAGCGAGGATACATTTCAAAGGTATAGGCAAAGATTCGATGCACCCCATACGCCCAATCTTCATAGGTGCCATCAGCAACATACAAATCGCTGGATTGTTGTGGTGTATAGCCATTGCTCGATGCCATAGTGCGGCCAAGCGCGGCCATTGCATCATAATCGTCGCGTACCATATCGCTCGGATAGGCATCGTAGGTGTAGCCATATGGCCATAACACCAGTTCGCTATAGGTATGGAATGAAATCGAGGTTTTGATTTGTTGTTTACCGCCAACTACCCGACTAGCGACGAAATTACGAATCGCTTGGGTTTCGGGAGCGGTAAAGGCTGCCGTGCCCCGATAGGTATCGCTCGAGGTTGAGCCACTTGAGCCACCACAGCAGCCCCATTTGTAGCTATAGTTGCGGTTAAGGTCGATGCCAACGTAGGAAGAGCCACTGTTGGGTTGGCGATTTTTGCGCCAGCTGCGATAGCTGCCAGTTGCTACGTCGTATTCGCTGCCATCAGGGTTCAAGCTGAAAACGATGTAGATTTCGCGGCTATTGACAATGTTGGTAATCCGATTGTCAATGCCATAGTTATCGACCAGCAAATGTAACAGATACAGGGTCATTTCGACGGTCAGGTGTTCGCGGGCATGGTGCTGGCCGATGAACAAGGCTTCTGGCTCGTTCTCATCGGTTGCGACATTATCGCTAATTTTAACCGCAATCAAATCGCGATTTTCATACGAGCGGCCAATGCTAAAGCGGCTCACAATGCTCGGCTTGCTGGCAACAACTGCCGCAATATTGCTGGTCATCTCAGCATAATTATGGTAGGCCGAATCTGCGCCTGGAAAATCGGTCAGTTCAGGTAGCTCGACCAATTTAAAGCCTAAGCGCTCAATCGCCGCAGCTTCTTCGGCATTGGCGGTAATATCCAACACCTTGCCATGAACTGCATCAATTGAAGCACCAGTTGCGGCAATTGCATTGCGATCTTCGCGCGTGGTTACGCCTTCAAGATGATAGGCCCGCGCCTGATCAAGCGGCTCCGTTTGCTGAACTGGCTGCCGTGTTTGCCCCAAAGCACTCAACGGAGCCATCAGCCCTGCGGCTAATGCGAGTGAACCAACCAACCGAACGATGCGTGACGGCTTCATGAACCCTCCTGTAGAGATAGGGATTGCACCAACCACACGAACAACCTTGTTCGCTCGATAGTGTCCAAATGCCACTAATTCGACACAGATGGTGTTGTCACTTGCTAGTGGTGTCGTTTGATGGTTTGGGGTGGATAGCGAATATATTAAATGATCTTAATACAATTGTCAAAAAAATATTAATAGATAAAGAGAACAAAGGGCATAGAACATAGAACATTAGGAGTTGGAGATCGATATTAATTAACGCAGAGGCGCAGAGCGTTGAGAAGGATGAATTATGAATTATGAGGGATGAATTGTGAGAGGATAGGGATCAGGGGTTAGATAATCAAGCAAATCTGAGCAATCTGTGGCTAAACATACCCTTCGCGATCTCCGCAGTTCCCATCCTTCGTGCCATTCATGGATCAACACCGATCCCTAGCGCCTGATCCCCGACCCCTATGTTCTATGTTCTTTGCTCTTTATTCTTCGTCTGGTTGATCAGCAACCATAATTACGGTAAAATGAGCCAGAGTGCCTTTTGGGGCTTTATTCCGTTAAACTTTCATCCTGTCGGAGGTATGGTACCGTGCCAACCTATGTATATGCGTGCCAAGCATGTGGCGCACAATTCGAGCAATTTCAACGCTTCTCTGACGAGCCGCTGACCATCTGTCCGCGCTGTCAAGGCACGATCAAGCGTGTGTTTCAACCGGTTGGCGTGGTATTCAAGGGTAGTGGATGGTATATTAATGATAGTCGTTCAGGCAATAACAATAGCGCTAGCAGCAAATCAAGCACTCCAGCACCAGGTAGCAGCGATGCTAGCAGTGCCGCGCCTGCTGCTACTAGCGAAAGCAAGCCTGAAGCACCCAAAGCCGAAGCCAGCAAATCAGAATCATCGGCTGCGGCCTAAAGCGACATTCAAGAACCCAAGGTACTTGGCTTAAGGCTAATGGCCTTGGGCTTTCTTTTTGTCTGCGAAAGGATGGATCAGTATGCGGCATTGGTGGCGTTTGGTTCGTGAAGATATTCGGACAATTTTACACAATGATCCTGCTGCTCGTTCAATTTTTGAGGTGTTGCTCTACCCGGGCTTTCAAGCAGTACAAATCCATCGACTGACCCACTGGCTTTGGGGTCTGAACTTGCCGTTTATCCCGCGCTTGCTCTCGCAAATTACGCGCTTTTTCACAGGCATTGAAATTCACCCAGGGGCCACGATCGGGCAGCGCCTGTTTATCGACCATGGTATGGGCATCGTGGTTGGCGAAACCGCGATTATCGGCGATGATGTGGTGATGTATCAAGGTGTGACCCTCGGTGGAACGGGCAAGGAAACTGGCAAGCGCCACCCAACCATCGGCAATAATGTGGTGATTGGGGTTGGAGCCAAGGTGCTCGGGGCAATTACAATCGGCGATGGCGCTCGGATCGGCGGCGGCGCGGTGGTGGTTAAGCCTGTGCCCGCCCATTCGACGGCGATTGGCGTGCCTGCGCGGGTCGTCGCCACCCGTGATCCGCAAACCGGCCAAACCAACCGCGTCGAAATGTTGCCCGACCCAGAGGGCGCGATGTTGCGCTCCTTGCACGAATCAGTTCAACATTTAAATCAACGGGTGATCGAGCTTGAAAGCGCCATGGGCAGCCAAGCTTATCATATTGCCGCGCTCAGCGCCCAACGCACCAACGGCGATGATCCCTTCGATTGCCTTGATGATTTGCAAAGTTACGAGATGCACTACGCTGACGGTATTTAATTTTTTGTGTTGAGGAGCCACATCTATGGCATTAGCAATTTACAACACGCTTACCCGCCAGACCGAGCCGTTTACACCGTTGGTTGCTGACCATGTGTCGATGTATGTCTGTGGGCCGACGGTGTATTCTGATGCCCATATTGGTCATGCCATGTCAGCGGTGGTGTTCGATGTGGTGCGGCGCTATTTGGAATGGTCGGGCTATACGGTGCGCCATGTGATGAATTTTACCGATGTTGATGATAAAATTATTCGCCGCGCCAACGAGCAAGGCCGTGATCCCATGGAATTGGCCGAGAGCTATACCTTGGCCTTTCTTGATCAATTGGGCCAATTGAATGTGCTGCCCGCTACGGCCTACCCCCGCGTTTCAACCACGATTCCGCAAATTATTCAATTTATCGAAGGCTTGATTGCCAAAGATGCGGCATACCACGCCAGCAATGGCGATGTCTATTTTCGGGTACGAGCCGACGAAGATTATGGCAAACTTTCGCGCCGCGCTGTCGATGATATGCGCTCTGGTGCGCGAATTGCTCCCGATGAAGCCAAAGATGACCCGTTAGATTTTGCGCTGTGGAAATCGGCCAAACCAGGCGAGCCAGCTTGGGAAAGCCCATGGGGTCAAGGCCGACCTGGTTGGCATATCGAATGCTCGGCCATGAGTTTGCACGAATTAGCTGAGCAAATTGATATTCATGGTGGTGGAAACGACTTGATCTTCCCCCACCACGAAAATGAAATTGCCCAAACCGAATCATTAACTGGCAAAAATTTCGCCCAAGTCTGGATGCACAATGGCATGCTGCAATTGGCTGGCGAGAAAATGAGCAAATCGCTGGGCAATTTGATCACGATTGATCAATTTTTAAGCGAACACTCCGCCGATATTATGCGCTTGCTGGTGCTTTCTGGCTCGTATCGTGCACCATTGGTTTATAATGATGAGGTTTTGGCTGATACCCAACGCAAACTTGAGCGAATTATGTCGGCGTTGAAACCAGCCCATGGCACGGCAACCAACGGCCCAGTCGTTGAGACGCTAAATGCAATTGTTGCCAAAGCCCCAGCCGATTTCCGTGCCGCGATGGACAGCGATTTCAATAGTGCAGCAGCCTTGGCGGTCTTGTTTGATTTGGTGCGTTCGATCAACGCTGCCCGTGATGCAGGCGTTGGTGGCGAGCCATTCGCAGCAGGTCAAGCCCGTTTACGTGAATTAGCTGCGGTGCTCGGCTTACGCTTAGAAGCGCCCAGCGCCAGCAAAACCGATGCTGCACCTTTTATCGAATTGTTGATTGAGCTACGCGCCGAGTTGCGCAAAGCTAAACAATGGGCACTCTCCGATTTAGTACGCAACCGCCTGAGCGAGCTTGATGTACAACTCGAAGATAGTCCCAACGGCACAACCTGGACGACGAAAGGCTAAAACCAAAAGGCAGAAGGCAAAAGTCAGAAATCAAAACAGAGCATACTCTGAACTTTCAACTTCTGCCTTTTGACTTTTGATTTCTGACTTTTGACAAAGGTTTTGCCTTTTGACCTTTGCCTTGAATAGGGGTTTTTATGCAGTGGCTCGAACTGAGCGTGACCGTCGATACCGAAGCGGTCGAAAGTGTGTCGGAATTATTTGCCCAATATGGCTATAACGGTGGTGTGGCCGTCGAAGAGGCGATCATTCCATCACTCGACTCACCTGAATATCAAATTGATACCAATAAACCAGTGATTGTGCGCACTTACCTGCTGGCCAACGAGCAAGCCGCCGATGCCCAAACCCAGATCGAGCGCGGTTTGTGGGTGCTGGGAATGATGCGTCCAGTCGGCGATTTGCAGGTTAAAACCATCGCTGAGGAAGATTGGGCCAATGCTTGGAAGGAGCATTATCGCACCCGTCGCATCGGCCAACGCTTCGTGATTGTGCCCTCGTGGCTGGAATACGAGCCAGCCGAAAACGATGTTGTGCTCAATCTCGACCCAGGTATGGCCTTTGGCACTGGCTTGCACCCCACCACCCAGCTCTGCCTTGAGTTGATGGAATTGATCGAATTTAACAACACAACGGTGCTTGACCTTGGCTGTGGCTCAGGGATTTTGGCGGTTGGCGCTGCTAAACTTGGCTCACAACGTGTTTTGGCTTTAGATACCGACCCAATCGCGGTTGAAGCGACTGCTGAAAATGCTCGTATCAATCATGCCGAAACCTTGGTAACTGCCTTGGAAGGTAGCTTGGGCGATGCACCCTTGGAGCATTGGCTCGGCTGGGAAGGCGCACAACTCGGCACGCCGCAAAGTTATCGCCACCACAACGAGTTCGATGTGATTTTGGCCAATATTTTGGCCAAAGTGCATGTGGTGTTGGGCAATGATTACCTTGCGGCGCTCAAACCAGGCGGCGTACTGATTACTTCAGGCATTATCAACGAGCGCGAAGCTGATGTAGTAGCCGCGTTTGACGCAGTTGGCTTAGAGCAAGTTGAACGGCGTACCCAAGGCGATTGGGTCGCTTTTACCCATCGCAAACCTGTCTAATGAAAAATACCTATCGTTTTTTTGTGCCCGCCGAGGCGATTCAGGGCGAAACGTTGGCAGTGGCCGAGCGCGAATTGCTGCACCAATGGAACAACGTGCTGCGTTTGCGCGTTGGTCAGCATATTGCCTTGCTCGATGGCCTTGGTATGGGCTATATTGCTGAATTGACTAGCCTGAACAAGCGTGAAGCGCAAGGTCGGATTTTGCAACGCTACGCAGCGAACGGCGAGCCAAGCATCAATGTGACGCTTTATTTAGCGCTGACCCGTGGCGAGCGTTTTGAAATTGCCTTGCAAAAATGCACCGAATTGGGAGCGACCGCCTTTGTGCCCTTGCTGTGTGAGCGTTCGCAAGCCGATGTTTCGGCCACCAAACGCGAACGCTGGCAACGGATTATTCGCGAGGCGGCTGAACAAGCAGGCCGTGGGCGTTTGCCAAGCTTACACGAAGCCCAAACTGTGGCCCAAGCCTTGCCTCAAGCCCGTGGCCATTTGCTGTTAGCTGAAACTGGTCAGACCTTATCGTTTAAGGCAGCTTTGGCGTTAGAACCACGTCAAGAACTAGCAATTTGGAGCGGGCCTGAGGGTGGTTGGAGCGACAACGAGCTTGAGGCAGCTCGCCAAGCAGGCCTCGTCAGCGTTAGTTTAGGCTCGCGCATTTTACGCGCCGAGACGGCTCCGATTGCCGCCTTGGCCGCAGTGATGTTTCAATTTGATCAGTGGTTTAGCCCAAATTCGTGCTAGCATGAACCATAGCCTGAGCGGCAACGCGGCCCACCCATTCGATTGCTAATGCCAACCTAACCTACAACTCGGTGCTTAAGTTGTACACTGCTATACAGGCTGGATTAGCCTAGGTTAAATTGCATGAAACGAGGTTTTCTATGAGCGAATTCCAGCCCACCTCGGGCGGTAGCTCAACATCATCAGCAAAGCTATGGGTGGTGTTGAGTGGGATTGTTGGAGTCTTGTTGGTGGTCGCGATTGCCCTTGGGGCTGGCTATTATTGGGGTAGCTCATCGAAAGAGCAGACGATGACGGCGGCGAATCAAGCTTTAGCCACCGAAACCGCCCAAATTATGCAAGCAACCCAACAGGCGCTGCCCCCAGCCAATGCCGATGAAAACTTTCAAACCTTTTGGGAAGTTTGGAATCTGGTCAACAAAGAGTTTTATCACACCGAGCCAATCGACGAAAAACAAATGATGTATGGCGCAATTCGCGGCATGCTCCAATCGCTTGGCGATGATTTTACTGGGTTCCAAGAACCCGAAGCCGCCGAACGCTCGCGCGAGGATATGCGCGGCAATTTCGAGGGCATCGGAGCCTATGTCGAGTATAAAGATGGCCAGATCCTAATTGTTTCGCCAATTGAGGGTTCGCCTGCTGAAAAAGCCAATGTGCGAGCTGGCGATATTGTGGTCGCGGTCGATGGCAAGCAAATTAGTGAAGTCATCGAGAATCTTGAACGCGATCAAGCGCTTGCAGAAGCCATTAAGCTGATTCGTGGCCCCAAAGGTTCGCAAGTCGTGATTACGGTCTATCGTACCAGCGAAGAAAAGCAAATCGATATTACGATTATACGCGATACGATTCCGTTGATCAGCGTGCGCTCAAGCATGATTGGCGATATTGGCTACATTCAATTGAGCGAATTCAAGCAAACATCCTACGATGAATTAGACCAAGCAATTGCCAAACTCAAAACCAA
The DNA here is from genome assembly GCF_003512625.1 of Herpetosiphon sp. Taxonomy (NCBI): domain Bacteria; kingdom Bacillati; phylum Chloroflexota; class Chloroflexia; order Herpetosiphonales; family Herpetosiphonaceae; genus Herpetosiphon; species Herpetosiphon sp. Next base: position 46,429 of record NZ_DOPT01000024.1, read on the forward strand.
TAACCCTAAGGCAATTATTTTTGATTTGCGTAACAATCCAGGCGGTTATGTCAATCAAGCTCAAAATGTACTTGGACGCTTTACCAAAGATGGGGTAACCCACTATCAAGAAAATAGCGATGGTACGCAAAAGGAATATCGAACTTTGCAGCAAGGCGATGCCCAAGAATTATTTGATCTCCCAGTTGTGGTCTTGGTAAATGGTGGCTCAGCCAGCGCCTCGGAAATCGTCTCTGGTGCGATGCAAGATACCAAACGCGCAACCCTGATTGGGGAAAAGACCTTTGGCAAGGGTTCGGTCCAAAGTGTGCATACCCTGTCGGATAAATCGGAAGCGCGGATTACGATTGCCCATTGGCTTACTCCCAACAAACGGGCAATTCATACGCTGGGGATTACCCCCGATTATGTTGTGCCGTTCTCGGATGATGCAACCCAATATCCAATTGAATGTATTTTGAATCGCACACCTGCCGATGGGGCAACCAGTTGTGCTGATTCACAATTGTTCTGGGCGCTAAAGTTCTTGAACGAACAACAAACCCCACCGCCACCGCCAACCCCAACGATTACACCAACCCCTGGCAAATAGCCATAAAAACGCCCGCTCAAGTAAGTTTGAGCGGGCGTTTGTTGTTTTAGCGTTGTTGGCTGGCGTATAAGTCGCGTGGTACCATTTGGAAGCTGCTCCAGTGTGATGACATTAACGGGTCATCTTCGTCGCGCGGTAAGTGATGGAAGGTGATTCCAAACCAAACGATCGGGTCAGTTAGGGTTTGGTTATTGACAAAACCACTGACATCATCGGCACAACCACTGCCATCGTTGTGCGAAACCCAACGTTCACAAGGGTTATTTTCGGTCACATACACATCGTTATTCGTCCATGGCTCGAAGGTTGGCCCACGAAATACATGATCTGAATTGCCGATCAACTCATAGGAGATCGCATGACCGTCGCTGTTGGTAACCGTTTTGTTCTTAACCCGCCATGAGCGGAAGGTTTCTGGGCTGAATTTAACTGCGGTTTCGGCGGTGTAATCTTGCAATTGAAGATTACGCTGAGCAGCACCGCTCGAATCGAATTCGATTTGCTCCACTACGTTATTGGTATTGCCACCGAGGGCAAAATCGATTCGCCAGTAGTAATTGTGAATGTGCGATGTGCCATATTGGCAGCTGCTTGCATCGATTTTCCAGCCATATTTGGCGACATTGGTACATTTTTGTAATTTACCAGTCGCGCCGATGCCTGGCTCAATCGTGGCATCGTCGTGAAAAATCCATTGGCTGACGTAGTTATATGCACCAATATGCGAAACCGAGCGTAATACCAAGGCCGAGCCTTGTTTGACTTGGGCATAGTATTTGTAGGCGTAACCAGTTGGTACAACCGTCATACACAGCACATTCCGACTGTTGTTTTGAATCAAGGTACCATCGGGGCAATCTGCTGCCACCATATTATTGAGATGGCCACCACCCAAGCCATAATCCGAGAGATCATGGAAACGGGCAGTGTTATCGTCGTAGGGTACGTGAATTTGGGCCAAATTGATTTGATTGATTACTGAGATTTGGCTACCACCTGGTGGTGTATAGCGGATGCCGCGCAACACGATGCCTTCGCTGCTACGTTCTTCCCAACATAATGTCCAATTAGCGCCATTTGCCAAGGTTTTATTAATCACGAAACTGCCGCCTGAGCAGCGGTCGCGGGTCTGGGCATTGGCTTCTTGCTGAGTCTGGGTGCTAAACAAACTGACCGCAATTAATAGCATCCCGAGCAGCATGCCCCAACGTGCTGAAAGCTTCATCACCAAACTCCTAACGATTTAAACTGACCACAAGGCCATTCGAGAGATCGACAATCGGGGTGCTATTGACCGCCCATTCATTATCGGCGCTGAGCAACAATTGCACACAACGATTTTGTTGGCAACTTCGCAGCACTGCGGCGTTATCAATTTGGGGTTCGGCGATATAGACAAAACCAGCAGCATGAAGTTGGCTGGCTTTGGTCAAGCTCTTTTTCGTCAAGGCTTGGTATTCACCGCGCAGTTGTGGGCCAAATGCTGGATGATCAAGCACTAATTGTAAAGCGCGAGCAGTTTCACGATCGGTTGGGTGGGGTTGGCTGCCACGGGCTTGCTCCAAGGCATCAACTTTGCCTGTGCTGAGATTGACTAACACAGCGACCAAGCTATTTTTGGCATAATCGAAAATCAGTACATCGGCACGACGTTGCCATGAACCTTTATCATACACCGCTTGGATTTCTTCGTGGCGCTCGGTTTTGACGAACTCCAATTGGGCATCAGCAGGTACGGCCTTGTTTTCAACAACTTTGCCGCGTTTGGCTTGCCATTCAGCTTGGGCTAGCTTTTGGGCTTGTTCGATTTCGGCTAACGACAGTGGATCATAGCCAGCCCGATTGCTCTGGTTGGCAATTTCGACCTTACCAGTGGTGATGTTCGGGGCGGCGGTGGCCTGCGGATCACGCCGCAGATAGACGATCAGCAGGGCGATCAACGCGCCGCATGTCAGCCATGCAACGTTTTTGAGCACTGCCCGTGAGCGAGATACGACCATCGGACTCTCCTTACAGCAGAAATGGTTCAATAATCAAGCAGCCGCATTTGCGATGGGTGTTGGGCCAGAAACCAACATAACCCAAAACTTGCGTCACTGCCTGAACGATAGCCTAAAGGGTATGAACAGTGCTGTTCATACCCTCGAACATGCTTTAGTTGGGAGGAAAAAGGGAAAGTTTAGACCACGAATGTGCCATTTTTTTGGAACAATTGACCATCGACATACACTTCGCTGTTTTGACGTAAATCGCAAACCATGTCCCAGTGGATTGCCGATTGATTCAAACCGCCAGTTTCAGGGTAGGAAGCGCCGACTGCCATATGGATTGTACCACCCATTTTCTCATCGAATAAGATGTTACGGGTGTAATTTTTGATGTTGGGGTTGGTGCCAAAGGCAAATTCGCCCAAAATCCGTGCGCCAGCATCAACATTCAACATTTGCTCAAGGAAATCTTGGCCACTCTTAGCGGTTGCCTTGACAACTTTACCAGCTTCGAAGGTTAATTGCACGTCTTCGACTTCGCGTCCATTATAGATCGCTGGGAACGAAAAGCGTACAACACCATTGACGTTAGTTTCTTCGGGGCCAGTAAAGAACTCGCCATCAGGGAAGTTGGCATCGCCTGCACAGTTGACAAAGCTGCGCCCAGCAATCCCAACCCGAATATCGGTGCCTTCACCTAGGATATGCACTTCGCGCTTATTTTGCAAGTAATTGATCAAATGTGCTTGCATATCGTGAAGTTCTTGCCATTTGGCGATTGGGTCGGCTTCGTTCAAAAAGCACACGCCATACACAAAATCCTCAAAATCAGGCAAGCTCATATTGGCATCTTGAGCCAAGCCCTCGGTTGGAAAGAGCGTGACACACCAGCGAAAATCGCCAGCATGGGTGCGTGACATCAACGTGCCCATCAATTCGCGGCGTGATTTTTGAAACACCGATTGGCGCTCAGGGTCAACCTGCGAGAGTTCGCGGGTGTTGCTTTGAGCATCGATCCGAATCCGCACATCAGCAGTTTCAATCCCCAAACGATCGTAGGGCGAGATCCACTGCAATTGCTTATCGTTGCCATGATTGAGCAAAATTCGCGAAAGCCCAGGCATAACCGTATGGGCAACTGGATGCCCGCCAGCCAGCAAAATTTCGCGATACATTGCTTGAACTAAGGGCGCAGCAGCAGGCTCACTCTGCAAAACCACCAATTCGCCCTCTTTGATTTTCATCGAATAATTGACCAACGTATGAGCCATTTTGAGAACCCGTGGATCGGCCATGCCAACTCCTTACACAACACAAGCACTCGCCCTTCACAACGAAGGGCGAGCATGAAAGGCGATTAGGCGGTTAATTCATCGAGTTTGGTCACCAAATCGCCAAAGCGATTCATGGCTCGATGAATTGGGTCGGGGGTGGTCATATCGACCCCAGCACCCTTGAGTAGATCGATTGATGATTTGGAATTACCACCTCGCAAGAAGTTGACGTAGTTTTCAGCAGCACCAGCGCCTTCGGTCAAAATCTTATCGGCCAAGGCCAAGGCAGCTGAAATGCCAGTGGAATATTGATAGACATAGAACGAGCGGTAGAAGTGAGGAATCCGTGCCCATTCAATATCCAATTCTTCATCGATGACCAATTCGGGGCCATAGTATTGCTCGATCAAGCGGCGATACAAGGCACTGAGGTTATCGGCAGTTAGCGCTTCACCTTGCTCGACCATGCGATGGGTTTCGCGCTCGAACTCGGCAAACAAGGTTTGACGCAACAACGTGCCGCGAATATCATCAATTTGCTGGGTGACCAATTGCAAGCGCAAGGCTGGGTCATCGCTGGTTTTGAGCATATATTCGGCCAGCAAAGCTTCGTTTAAAGTTGAAGCGACTTCGGCCACAAACAAGGTGTAATGGCCATAGGTATAGGGTTGATATTTACGGGTCATCAACGAGTGCATCGAGTGACCAAGCTCATGGGCCAGGGTAAAGAGACTATTCAAGTTATTTTTGTAGTTCATCAAAATAAAGGGCTGTGAGGTGTAACAACCCCATGAATAGGCTCCTGAGCGTTTATTTTTATTTTCGTAGCGGTCAACCCAGCGCGATTCCAGCCCATGACCGAGGTTGGAGCTATATTCAGCGCCAAGTGGCTCCAAGGCGCTCAAAATCAACGAAGCACCTTGTTCAAAGTCGATTTTGGTTGGGGCTGCGCCGTTTAATGGCACAAACCAATCGTAGGCATGCAGGCTATCAACCCCCAAAATGCGCTTGCGCACTGCGCCATAACGATGCAATTTGGGCAAGTGCTCGTGCACCGTGCTGATCAAATTATCGTAGACGCTCATAGGAATTTCTTTGGGTTTTAGGCTGGCATCTAAGGCTGAATCGTAGCCCCGCGCTTTGGCATAAAAAATATTACTGCGCACATTGGTCGCATAATTGGCCGCCAACATATTACGAAATTGGCGATAGGTGCGGTGAATGCTCATAAAAGTATCGCGGCGAATGCGTTGGTTGGGGTTTTCCAGCAACACTGCGTAGCGGCCCATCGTCACTTCGAGCGGCTTGCCCTGTTCATCTTCAATCGGCGGGAATTTGAGGTCAGCATCGCTAAACATGTTGAAGGTGGTTTGAGCGCCACGGCTAATCTCGCCAGTTTGGGCCAATAATTCTTCAACTTCGCCAGAGCGGGTGTGTTGGCGCAAACGAATTTGCTCTTCTAAGGCGCGGCGATAAAGTTCGAGGGCGGGCAAACTGCTCACATAGCCCAAAATTTGCTCATCGGAAAGGGCTAAAAGCTCTGGCTCAATCCAAGAGGTAGCGGCGCTTGCCTTAATCGAGAGGGCGGTGGCCCGTTCTTCGAGGGCTTGGTAATGTTGGTTGGCCGTATCTTCATCGGCTCGTAAACTGGCATAGACATAAATTTGTTCGAGCACCATGCCAAGGGCTTCTTGGGCTTGAAACACTGCCAACAACGCCTCAGGACCATTGGCGAGCGTGCCTTGCAAATTGGTCAAGGCTGGCAGCAAATCGCTGCTAATTCGTTCAACATCAGCCTCCCAAGCCGCTTGGTCTGCATAGAGACTACTAATATCCCAAGTGTCTTCGGCGCTTACTTCCTCGCGGGTTGGTACCTGTTCTTCAACCATGGTCATGAGGGGTTCTCCAGTTTCATGTCAATGCTTCAGTACTGCACCATTGCAACACTGCTCCAGCAGGCGTAATTATCAATGGATATAGTATGCTGATTTTAGCATAAACTCGATGATTTGTACTACCCGACTTTTGACTGAACTGCTGTTAATTTGCTACAAATCTGCTACTACGGGCCAGCCGCATCATTATAAAGTATAGCAAGATCGTTGAATTACCCAAAAACGCCGATGTACTAGGCGATCCTCGTTGCAGTTGCATCATTCATGGCCCAATTGAAAGCAGCACTAGCAGCACAATTGGACTATTGAGCCCTTGACAAGGAGGCGTTTTTGCGGTCTGGTATTGATACGCCCTTTTTGATGATGGTGGCGGTTTGGATAGGAGTTCTGCAATGATCATTGCTGAAGAGTTACGTAAACAATTTGGAGATTTTCACGCTGTAAAGGGCGTATCGCTTGAAGTAAAGCCGGGCGAAGTCTTGGCGTTGCTTGGCCCGAATGGCGCAGGCAAAACTACCAGCATCCGGATGTTGGCAGCAATTCTCAAACCGACCAGCGGGCGGGCAGTTGTTGGCGGCTTTAATGTAGAAACCCATGCCCGCGAAGTGCGCCATGCTGTCGGCTTGCTCACCGAATTTCCAGGCCTCTACCATCGCATGAAATCGCTTGATTATTTATTATTTTTTGGGCGTTTGCAAGGCATGAATGATCGTGATTGTGGTAATCGGGCAGTGCAACTCCTCCAACAATTTGGCCTCTGGGAAGCCCGCGAAAAACGCATCGACGGCTATTCCAAAGGCATGAAACAAAAACTAGCCTTGATTCGGGCAATGATCCACGATCCCAATATTTTGTATCTCGATGAGCCAACCACGGCCATGGACCCGCACTCGGCCCGCACGGTGCGCGATGCAATTGCAGGCCTGCGCTCAGCCCAGCGCTCGATCATTTTGTGTACCCATAATTTGAACGAAGCCGAGGAGCTGGCCGACCGCATTGCGGTTGTCCACGATGGTGGAATTGCTGTGCAGGGCACAATTGCTGAGCTAAGCCAACAATTGATGGGCGACCCAATTTGGGAGTTACGTCTAGCCCAACCACAACCAGAGCTAGCTCAACGCCTGGCCGATTTGCTAACCATTGAGGAAGTTGGTGATAGTTGGCTCCGTTATCGCACAACCGAGCCACAGACGCTTAATCCGGTGCTGATTCAACGAATAAGTGGTTGGGGCTGGCCATTGTTGGCAATCAACGAAGTGCAGCGCTCGTTAGAAGATGTCTATCTGACGATTGTTGGCCAAACTCACCGCGAACGGATGAGCAGCCCACTTGAGCAGCCCAATGCGGCGGCAGTTGCCGAGGTCGCCTTATGAGGAACCAAGCCTTAACCATTACACGCCGCGACTTACGCGATACGCTCAGCGATTGGCGCACATTGATTCCGTTATGCATTCTTTCGGTGTTGTTGCCGCTAATTCTGCGGGCGGGGGTAGCGCAAGCAGTGAGTTTTCTCGACGATGAATTTATCAACCGCAGTTTAGTGCCATTAGGTCTGTTGATTGCGGGATTCTTGCCAGCCTCACTCTCCTTGATTGGCCCCTTGGAATCGTTTGTCGGCGAACGTGAACGCTCAACCCTGGAATCGTTGTTGGCCATGCCAATGAGCGATCGTGGACTCTATCTAGCCAAGTTTTTGGCGGCACTATTGCCACCAATTGGCTCCTCGGCAGTGGCGATGCTGATGTATAGCCTAGCGATTGAGCTTGGGCGACCAGTACGCGTAGCCTTTGTGCAAAAGCTGCTCAGCGACTATTTAACCAGCGGCTGGATTATTGGCATCACATGTATTTTGTTGATTAAAGTTTTTACCATGGTTGCGGCAGCTGTCTATGTTTCGTCACATACTACCAGCATTCGGGCAGCCAACTTATTAGCCAGTTTCATCCTAATTCCAATGGCAATTTTGGTCCAGATCGAAGCACTGATCATCATCAACGGCATGTTTTTGCCAATTGTGTTGATTAATGGTTTGTTGCTCGTGGTTGGTCTGACCATGGTTGGTTGGGGCATGTATAGCTTTAATCGCGAAGAATTGCTCTCACGTGAGCATGAAAGCATCAGCAAACGAGCCTCAACCCAACGCCTGAGCCAATCGACCCGCACCTATGGCCCTGTGATGACCATTGTACAGCGCGAGGCTGTTGACACGCTCAGCGACTGGCGAATTTTGGTGCCAATTGGCCTCTTGACCTTTTTAGTGCCAATTGGCGCTTTGTTTGGGGTCATTTATGCTTTTGCTAATGTCGATGACCCGACTGGGGTGGTTAATCTATTGCCCTTTATCGTGTTGCTGGTGGGCTTCTTACCAGCCTCATTTTCGCTGATTGTGGCACTTGAAGTTTTTGTTGGTGAGCGCGAACGTGGGTCGCTGGAGTCATTATTCTCAATGCCGATCAGCGATGGTCAGTTGTATCGAGGAAAGTTATTGGCGGCGATCGTGCCACCAATTGGCGCAAGCTTGGTTGGCATGCTGTTGTTTGGGGTTGGACTGAGCGTCTTTGCCCCAACTGCCTTGCTGGGACGGATCAACTTAAGCATTTTTAGCCAAATGGTCTTGCTGAGTATTGCCCAAGCCTTGACGATGGTTTCAGCAGCGGTGGTGATTTCGTCGCATACCAACACCGTGCGCTTAGCCAATTTATTGGCAAGCTTTATTTTGATCCCAGTGGCGATTATGGTACAGCTTGAAGCGGTGCTGATTATCGGCGAACGCTTCGACGTGCTGAATGCGATAATGGCAGTAATGTTAATTTTGACAATCGTCTTGACGCGTACCGGCATTGGTAGCTTTAAGCGTGAATCAATTCTATCGCGTGAGCATTTAGCCCTCAATTTTAGTCAAATCAATCGAGCCTTCAAAGCCTTTTTCAGCGAAATTCGCCCAGCAGGCAGCAACCCCGATAGCCATCTCGGCTTATTCAATGTTGAAACTACTAATGGCCCACAACGCAATCTAGGACTGTGGCTCAAACGCTTCTATCGCCAAGAATTAGCTGTCGTTTGGCGCGAGACCCGACTAGCGCTGGTTGTGGTGCTCCTCTTTTGTGGCGCAGCAATCCTTTTTGGTAGCCAATTTAATCCAGTCAGTAGCCGCGAACAATCATTGGCCAATGTTATGACGCGCTTAGACGTAGGTCAGGGCACACTCTGGGAGCCGCCATTAAGCTTTATTGTCATTAGCAATAGCTTTGCAATCTTTTTTGCTGGGCTATTTTCAAGCATCACTTTAGGCTTTTTTGGCTTGATTCTGCCAGCCATTAACCTAATGGGATTGAGTTTTCGAACCAGTAGTTTAGCCGCAAGCGGCGGCCTAGCAACTGCTCTCAATTATCTAGTGGGCTATGAATTGCCGCATGGGTTATTGGAAATTCCGCTAAGTATATTTGCGGCAGCCTTGGCATTACGTATGGGTGCGGCTTTGGCGTTTGTGCCACCAACCTATAGCGCTGGGCGGCATTTGCTCTGGGCTTGGGCCATGTATCTCAAAGTATTTTGCTTGCTAATTGTGCCTGGACTCGTGCTGGCGGGCTTGATTGAAGTGTTGGTAACCCCAGCTGTGCATCAGATGGTCTATGGGTTTCTGTGGATTTAGCCTGTTGACAAGCCATGAAGCTGCTACGTACAATGGAGCCATCACTTGGTACTGCTAGGAGGGTACTTCGATGGTGGCTCCTTCTGCGCTTGCGTTAATTTTACCGGCGGGTATGCCATTGGCAACCGCGTTAATGATCGTCAATCAACGCCAAATCGATTGGGTGGTGATCACGCCTACGCCCAACCCCAAAGAGGGCGATGCAGCGACGCTGATTGCTGTAGCTGAGCTGAAACAAAGCAATGTTTCGGTCGTTGGGGCATTGGCTGGCCTAACCGTTACGATCACACGAATCTTTCCGGATCGCACGGTGCATTGGCAAAGCGAAGCGATCACAACCAAACAAAATGATGATCGGCGTGGCGATAACGAAGGCATTGAGCCAGAGCCAACTACGCCACGGGTGGTTAATGCAGCGCTGTATTATGCCGATGATCCCCCCGACCTTGTGCCACCAACCACAACCTTGGCAGTAGCAAGCCGTTACCATTTGCGGATTAATATCGGTGAACGGCGGAGCGATTCGCGCTTAACTGATGCCCAAGCCTTGCCAACCCCCGAAATAAGCGAAGATTTACCCTTATTTATCAGCGTTTCAAGTCGTGGCGAATATATGGTGTTTGATGCGCCGATGCAGCGCCTGAGTTTGCCGCCTGTTGGCGATAGTGCCAGCTTGCAATTTAGCCTAACTGCCAAACAGGCAATTGATGATATTCCAATTTGGATCAATGTTTATTACAACTGGACCTTGCTGCAAACGCTTGAATTGCATTTCAAAATTACGCCCGTCGAAGGCGATTTGGCTGCGCCCTTGTTAGCGCGGGTCAGCTATTCGCGCACCGCTGGCTTTGCTGATTTAGTGGCAATTCGCCCCAAAAAAATTACTTGTAAATTAACTGGCGATGGCGAATTTTATCGTATGAGCGTGGCGTGGCCCGATGAAGGTACGAGCACCCGTCGCGAACAACGTGGCTTGAATTTGGTGCTGCCAATCAATGCCGCCAGCTTGAGCAACGAAATTGTCCAAGCGCGAAACACGCTCTACGATATTACCTGGCAACCATCGTATCGCCAAGGCAGCCGTGGCAAGTTGGCCGAGCGCCGCGAAAGTTTGTATCAACTAGCGGTTGTGGGTAATCGCTTGTATGCTGCTTTGTTTGCGCCCAGTGGAGCCAGCGCCGAGCAAGCTGAATCGTTGGCGGCACTGCGAACATGGCTTGAAACAATTAGCGCCGATCAGACCTTGCCAGCCTTGCAAATTATCCACGAAGGCATGCCCAGCGGTGTGCCATGGGGCTTGCTTTACCCTGAGCCAGTCAACGATCCCAACAACGTTGATCTGAACAAATTCTGGGGTTGTCGTTATCGTTTGGAAATTATGACCCCGCAACTGGCCCAAAATGCGCAGCAAGCGCCAACTGCCCAAGCCCAATTGCAGATTAGCGGCGGAACCTACAACTTCCGCGTGCCAATCGCCGATACAGTCGTTGATGTGACTCAACAACATCGTGAAGCGCTGCAAACGTGGAGCACAACCCGGGGCAATGTGGCGCTCGATTTACGCGAATCAGGCGATAAAAATAGCCTTGGCGGCTTATTCGGTAAAAGCGATATTGTCTATATGTATTGCCATGGCCACACCGCCAAAACTCCCGACGATACCTCAGATTGGCTAGCCAAGTTTCGTGATCAAATGGCGCGTTTGGATGATAACGTGCGCAGCAACTATAGCGATTTGCTCAGTTTGAGCCAGAAAGAATATCAACCAAGCGACCCAAATATTAGCGATAGCTGGCTGAAATGGAATCAAAGCCTGTTGCCGTTGCGCTTGCTGAGCCAGTGGGGATTAAAACTCGAACGCAAACCGTTGGTCATTTTGAATATGTGTGAATCGGCCCAAGTGCTGCCAACCTTGAGTAGCGGCTTTATTCCATTTTTCAGCCAATTGGGGGCGCGAGGCATTTTAGGCACCGAATGCCCAATGCTCGCACCATTTGCCGCCGCCTTTGGCCAAAAACTGATCGAACGCTTGGGACAGGGCGAGGCGATTGGCGATATTTTGCCAGCGCTACGCCGCCATTTTATCGAAGAAGAGCGCAATCCCTTGGGCTTGGCCTACACTTACTATGGCGATGCCGATGCCCATGTTTAGGAGTGTGACGTTGGGGCTGTGCGATAACCTTTATCAGCAGCCAAGCATCATTGAGTTATTTTAAGGAGTTGCTGTGAGCGATTCAACCAATCAACAAGCCGTGTTGGAAAGCCAAGTTCGGTCTTTGGTGGAGCTTTCGGAAGATGATTTGTTTCGCAAACTTGGGATTCAGGTCAAACAAGCTGAAGAAGCCGATGCTGCCGCGCTCGAAGTAGCCCAAGCTGAAGGCGCATTTGCCGAGCCAGTTGGGGTTGAAATGGGCTTGGGCGAAAATCTGCGGGCTTTTGGGGCACGCTGGTGGGCCGAAATCGAGCCAAAACTTTACAATTTGCTGTGTGCCAGCGAAAGCAAAGAGCGCAGCCAAATTTTGGCTCAATTGCCCGAATCGAAGGGCGGCACAGCAGCGGCAGTGGTTGGTGGCGATAGTGGTAATGCTGCGGCTGATAATATTGCCACAGCCCTAGCACCATTATTGATTGGCCTGTTGCCCTTCAATTTGCCAATTATTGCCTCAGTTGGCGCAACAATTGCCGCCAAAATGATTTTGAGTTCAGGCCTCAAAACGACCTGCGAAATGTGGCAAGAATCAATTGAGGCTCGTGAAGAAGCCAAGGCTAAAGAAAACCCCGCTGAATAATTGGTTCCCTCACCCCCTAGCCCCCTCTCCCGCCCCGCAGGCGAGGGGCAACCACCAAACCAAACGCCCTTCTCCCACCGCAGTGGGAGAGGGGTTGGGGGTGAGGGATCTTAAAATCTACAAGAGGGTGAGGGCATCGCCATAAGCATTTAGCGCAGCAGAACATTGACCTGCTGCGCTTTTTTGTGACATTCGTAATGATGTTTGAGCAAATTAGCCAACAAAAGTTACGGAAACTGCTCCCAAGCAGCGCTATAATAGCAGTAGTATAGATTGAAGGATTCATGGTATGACATCAATTCGCAAACTGCTTTGGATTAGTCTTGGGACTATTTTTCTAATATTAGGTGTAATTGGCATTTTCGTGCCGTTAATTCCCACCACTGGGCCGTTGTTGGCCTCGGCGGCCTGCTATATGCGTGGTTCGCAACGCTGGTACAACTGGCTGATCAACAATCGCTATTTGGGCAGCTATATTCGCAATTTTCGCGATAAACGGGGCATGCCCTTGCGAGCTAAGGTGGTCACGTTGGTGGTTTTGTGGCCAACCTTAGCAATTTCAGCCTGGGCCAAACCAGTTTGGTGGCTGTGGCTCATCCTTTTGGCGGTGGGGATTGGGGTGTCGTGGCTGATGTGGAAGCTTCCGACGTTGCAGCTTGATCCTCAGGGTAACGCCATGCCAAGCGTTGCTGAACCCGCGCTTCATAGCCATGATCAGTCGGGTAGTAATAGCGATGCCCCGCTAAATTCGGCGGTAGATGCTCCTGTTCAACCTGGGCATCTTTGAAATCGTGGGCATATTGGTAGCCCGATCCATAGCCTAAACCCTTCATCAAGCCAGTGACCGCGTTGCGTAGATGCAGCGGCACTGGTTCGTTGCGGGTAGCCTCAACATCGTGCAAGACTGCGCCATACGCCCGATAGACCGCATTGCTCTTTGGTGCTTGGGCCAGATAAACGACGGCTTGCGCCAAGGCCAATGCCCCTTCACCAGCACCCATAAAATGCACAGCTTGCTGGGCTGCCACACAAATTCCCAAAGCCAGTGGGTCGGCTAAGCCAATATCTTCGACTGCCATACGAATCACGCGGCGGGCCACATACAGCGGGTCTTCGCCGCCCTCAAGCATACGAGCCAGCCAATATAAGCCGCCATCGGGGTCGCTATCACGGACTGATTTATGCAAGGCTGAAATTGCGTCGTAATGCAATTCGCCAGTTTTGTCGTAGGCCACGTTGCGGCGTTGGTAGGCCTCAACAATCGCCTCAAGATCGATCAGGCGTTGGCCGTTTGGCTCAGGAACTTGGGTTAATGCGGCGGCTTCGAGCGCAGTCAAGGCGGCGCGGGCATCACCACTTGCCAGATGAATCAACATATCGCGGGCTTCGGGGCTAAGTTGCACCTGCTGTTTGCCCAAACCGCGTTCGTTGTCGTTTAATGCGCGTTCGATGATCTTATCGATTGCGGCATCTTCCAAGGCTTCGAGCACAATCACCCGACAGCGTGAAAGTAAGGCGCGATTAATTTCAAACGATGGATTTTCAGTGGTTGCACCAATCAAGGTGACCGTGCCATCCTCAACCGCTGGCAGTACGGCATCCTGTTGCGCTTTGTTCCAACGATGAATTTCATCGATAAACAATACTGTGCGTTTGCCATACATTCCACGGCGCTCGTTCGCCTCTTTAACGACTTTGCGTAATTCGGCTACGCCAGCGCTGACCGCCGATAGTGGCTCGAAATGTGCCGAAGAAGCTCCAGCGATAATTCGCGCGAGGGTGGTTTTGCCAGTGCCAGGTGGCCCCCATAAAATCAACGAAATCAATTGATCGCGCTCGATCAGGCGACGCAGCAAACGCCCTTCGCCCACAATTTTGGTTTGGCCCTCGTACTCGGCGAGAGTTCGCGGGCGCATACGAGCCGCCAAGGGGGCATCATTGCTTTGGCTAGCTTGATAGCTAAATAAATCCATGAGTTGTGATACCTTTCTTATGATGATGTTTAGGAGGTACCATGCGCAAAGCTCTGCTTTTGATCAGTTTGCTTGGTTTGTTGGCCGCTTGTGGCGAGCAACAAGTCGATGCGCCGATTGCACCAACCACCGTGCCGCTCAACCAAGCCGCTGGCAGTTCCACCACACCTGTTGCCACCGCAACAACTAGTATTGTACCAAGCCCTGAGCCAACAACAAGTGCAGGCAAGCCAGCACGCAACGCGCCAACCGCCGTAGTCGAGCCAACCGATGCGGTTACTTTGCCCGATGGCTTTGGCATTAGTGTGTTTCAAAGTAAGCTGGCTGGCCCGCGCATGTTGGCGATTGGCCCTGATGGCGCGATTTATACCGCTGAGCGTGGGGAGGATCGGATTGTCCGCTTGCCTGATCGCAACGCCGATGGTTTGGCTGATGGCGTTGAGGTGATTGCTGATGGCTTCGATTCACCCTCAAGCATGATTTTCGACCAAGCTGGAAATTTATATGTCGCCGAAACCACCAAAGTGATCAAATTAACCCAGCCTGATGCTGAAGGCAAATATACTCAACGCCAAACGATCATCGATGGCTTGCCTGCTGGCGGCCATAGCACCCGCACCTTGCTATTCAGCCCTGATGAAAGCAAATTGTATGTGGCGGTTGGTTCATCGTGCAATGTTTGCAACGAAGAAGATGAGCGACGGGCAACCGTGATGGAATATGATCCCGATGGCAGCAATGGCCGAATTTATGCCAAGGGCTTACGCAACGCGGTGGGCATTACTTGGCGGCCTGGCACGAATGAATTGTGGGCTACCAACAATGGTCGCGACATGTTGGGCGACGACCAACCACCAGAAACTGTCAACGTGGCAACCAGCGCTGGCCTGGATTTTGGCTGGCCTCGCTGTCACTCAGGGCGGATTGCCGACCCTGAATTTGGCAAAGATGCCAATGCCTGCCAAGGTGTTACGCCGCCTGCGGTCGAGATGCAAGCCCACAGCGCTCCGCTCGGTTTGGCATTTGGCAACGGCAGCAACTTCCCCGAACCCTATCAAAGCGGCTTGTTTGTGGCTTTCCACGGCTCATGGAATCGCTCAAGCCCAACGGGTTATAAAGTGGTGTTTATTCCCGTAACTGATGGCAAAGCTGGCAATGCCCAAGATTTTGCCACTGGCTGGCTGACCGATGCTGGAGCGGTTTGGGGCCGACCAGTTGATGTAATTGTGGGCCGTGACGGTAGTTTATATATTTCCGATGACGCTGGCGGCGCGATTTACCGCGTCTTTGCCAAATAACCAAGTTCAGGTTTGCTTACCAAGGGTTGTTGCATAACAACCCTTTTTTAGTTAAATCGGCGCTAAACTAAGCCCAAGCCAGCGTTTGGCGTAATTGTTGTTTAAGTGTAAAACGTTATTGGCTTGCAGCATCCCCTATTTGGTGGATGAATTTGGTTCAACTATTCCCAATAATGGGGGATGACGGCTAAATTAAGACACGACCTTGGGCAAATTGCACAAATTACTATCTTGGCGTAGCATAGGTATAAGCTATATTGCGCTTAACATTACTTTACACTTTGTTGTCTGCCGTTGGTTTGAGGAGGCTGCCGCATGGGCCGCTCGTTGCACACTGGGTTTCGGTTATTGATGGTTACTATGGTTGTTTTGGGGAGTTTGGTTGCTTGTGGCGAAACCACCATCGATCCGGCGAGCACCTACAAAGTTATTACTCCAGCCTCGATCAAAGCTGGTGAGGCGATTCCAGCCCCTAATTCAGAGGTTATTTTGAGCCTCAGCGGCCTAATTGGCCAGACCAACAATGCCCAACAACTCGATTTTAGTATGGAAACGCTTGAGCAATTGGACGTGGTTGAATATACCCTCGAAGATCCCTTTTTGGGTCGCACCGTCACCTACCAAGGGGTTTTGATCAGCAGTATCTTTGAGGCGGCTAAGGTTACTGAGGGAGCCAAAACGGTCAAAGCTGTAGCGCTGAATGATTATAGCGTTGATATTCCAATCGATGAATTACGCACAATGCCTGTCATCTTGGCGACTCGGATTGATGGTGAGCGCATGGCCGTCGCCGATAAAGGCCCGTTGGAAATTGTTTTTCCATACCACGCCTACAAGCTTGAGCATGAAAAATATGTTGGTATGTGGATCTGGCAGTTGCGGAGTATGGAGATTAAATAATGCAACCTCGCCGCTGGATTCATCGATTGGTACTGGCAGGCACAAGCTTGATCTTTTTGGTCTTGCTTGTGCTGTTGGGCTTTAATTTACAAACTTTAGGCATGGCAACGCGCTTTTTTACCCTTGATGGCGGTATTTGGAACCCAACTCAGCTTGAGCGCGAAATTCTACGCTTGCGGGTAATTGCCAACGAAATTAGTATGGGCACGCCCAATTTAGGCAACGAGTTTGTGTTGCGACGTAATTTAGTTGGCAGCCGAATTAATGTACTGAGTGATTTTTATCGGGTTGAGCATGAAGATCAGCGCAGCATGCTCGAACGCAGCTCATTTGAGGTGATTAAGCGTGAATTTTTTACGCTGGAAAATCAAACTCGCTTCAATATCTCAGATCATTCGGTACAAGCATTAATTCCTGTTTTAGTAAACATGGAATCCAATGCTCGCGTAATGGTCAATGAGCGCCGCCAAATTGTTGATCGAGCCTCGCAGTTTCAACGCCAATCGCTTGAACGCTTGCGAGTTACGCTCTTATTTATGCTTGGTGGCATTTTAATTCAAGTACCGATTTTCTTTTTGTTGACGCGCCGCCGCTTTGATACGACCTTGCAAAAAGCCTATAGCACTTTGCAAGAGCGTTCAACCGCGCTTGAGCAATCGCAACGCGAATTAGCAAGCTCACATACCCATGCCCAACAACAAAACGAGGCCTTGCAAAAAACCTTGGCCGATTTAGAGCACAGTATGGCTGAACGCAGCGCATTGCAAACCACCGTGCAGCAGATGCAGTTTCCGATTATTCCATTGCGCAATCGCATGGCAATTATGCCCGTAATTGGCAATTTGTCAGCTGAACGGATCAAAATTGCTACCGATTCGGCTGGACATTATGTTGAAGCCAAACGGATCAAAATCTTGCTGTTTGATATAACTGGGGTTTCGGCGATTGATCAAGCGGCGGCGGCTAGTATGCAGCAATTATTGCAAATGTTGCGTTTGCTCGGCTGTGAGCCAGTTTTGGTTGGGGTAACGCCCGCTGTAGCCGAAGAATTGGTGCACACTGGCTTGATTCAGCAAAACTTACAAACCTACGCTAATTTGCAACAGGCAATTGAGGTTACCGCCAAAACAATTGAGTAGATGCCAGTTCGGTTGTTGATCCACGAAGGACACGAAGAGCACGAAGGATACAGCAGGCGATGGGCTTTTGGCTAGCGACAATCATGGGAATACCTAAACGTGTTCCGATAGCCCATAGCTGGAATGGTTCATTCGGTTGGCAACCATGCCATGCCCTCACCCTCAGCCCCTCTCCCACGGCGGCGGGCGAGGGGAGCACTCCTGGGGCGGTTCACCTCGCCTTGCGGGCGGTTGTTAATGCGATAAACCATTACAGATAGCCGATAGCCATACTTTTCTCTGCGCTGCTGCGTTAAACGAGTAATCTATCTTCTGCCTTTTGACTTCTGCCTTTTGATTTTCTTGCTCTTGATCTTCAATTAGTTCTTTGTGATAATGGGCTTGGGCAATGTAGCTCACATCGATGCCGCCCGATCAGCGTTCTCCATTTCAGCCACAAGGGAGATAGTATGCAGATCGATCCATCCACAACCGCACTGGTCTTGATTGAATTTCAAAACGATTTCACCTCGGAAGGCGGGGCGCTCCACGGTGCTGTTGCCGAAAGTATGCAAGCTACCAATATGCTGGCCAACGCGATCGAAACGGTCAAACAAGCGCGTGAAGCAGGCGTGACGATCATTCATGCGCCAATTTCATTTGCCGAAGGCTACCGCGAAATTACCAGCCATCCCTATGGCATTCTCAAGGGCGTGGTCGATAACAATGCCTTTCGCAAGGGCACATGGGGCGCAGAATTGGTCGATGTGCTGACCCCAGAAAGCAGCGATATTGTGATCGAGGGCAAGCGTGGCCTCGATACCTTCGCCAGCACCAACCTCGATTTTATTTTGCGCAGCCGTGGCTTGACCAACTTGGTTTTGGCGGGCTTTTTGACCAACTGCTGCGTCGAATCGACCATGCGCTCAGGCTATGAACGTGGCTACAATGTCATCACTTTGACCGATTGCGTGGCCGCCACCAGCGCCGAAGAGCAACAAGGCGCAATCAGCAAAGATTATCCAATGTTCTCGCATCCCATGGATCATCAGCAATTCCTCGAAATTTTGAGCGGACGCAGTGCCATGGTTAATGCTAGTCGCGGCTACTAACGATGAATCACGCAGCAGAACTTCAGGCTGAGGTTTTGGCTGCACTTCAGCGGTCGGTTCGTGGCAAGGTTCACGCCGACCGCTTGACATGTGCGCTGTATAGCACCGATGCCTCTTCCTACGCCGTCATGCCCAAAGCGGTGGTTATTCCGCACGATCGCGCCGATTTGCAGGCAATCGTCGAAATTGCTCAACGCTACCATGTGCCAATTGTGCCGCGTGGCGGTGGCACAAGCCTCTCGGGCCAAGCGATTGGCGCGGGCATTATCGTCGATCTTTCGCATTCATTCGGCCAAATTGGCAAATTCGATCCAAGTAGCCGCCAGATTTGGGTTGAAGCTGGCTGCACGCTTGATCGCTTGAATAATTTCCTCAAACCACATGGCCTAATGTTTGGCCCCGACCCTTCGTCGAGTGCTTCGGCCACGATCGGCGGCATGCTCGGCAATAATTCAACTGGCTCGCATTCAATTGTCTATGGCATGACTGTTGATCATACCCTCGCCATGGAAACGATTTTAGATGATAGCTCGCTGGCGATTTGGTCAACCCAAGCAGCCAATAATCCGCGTCAGCAACAGATTCAAGCTCAACTTGGCCAAATTGTTGAGCGTTATGCTCCCAACATTGAGCGCGATTATCCACAAGTTTGGCGCAATGTGGCAGGCTACAATCTCCAACGCCTGCTGCAACGCCAGCAACAGCAACAACCATTTAGCGCTGTGCCAATTTTGGTTGGTAGCGAGGGCACGCTCGGCTTGACGGTTGCCGCCCAACTCAGCTTGGTACCACGGCCAAAGGTCACACGGTTGGCACTCTGGCATTTTGATGATCTTCAGCGAGCCTTGGCTTTAGTACCCGAAATTCTGCGCTTTCAGCCAAGCGCTGTCGAATTATTTGATCGCTATTTTATTAATTTGACTCGCCAAAACCCTGAGTATGGTTCGCGCCTGAGTTTTGTGGTGGGCGAGCCACGGGTGGTCTTAATTGTTGAATGGGCGGGAACCGATTCCACTGAATTAGCTGCCAACGATGCGGCCTTAGAAGCTCATTTACGCGCGTTGGGCGAAACTGGCCTGATTGTGCGCGAAACAACACCCGCTGCCATTGCCAATGTTTGGGCGGTGCGCAAGGCTGGATTAGGCTTGTTGATGAGCCAGCGCGGCGATGCCAAACCCCTGGCTTTTGTTGATGACGCAACCGTGCCAGTCGAACGTTTGGCCGAATATGCCCGTGGCGTTGAAGCGATTTGCCGCGAAGCTGGCACTGAAGCCACGTTTTATGCTCATGCCTCGGTTGGCTGCTTACACATCAATCCATTAATTAATTTGAAAACTGAGCATGGTTTAGCCCAGATGGCTCAAATTTCGCAGGCCGTTGCTAGTTTAGCAATTAGCCTTGGCGGCACAACCACGGGCGAACATGGCGAGGGTTTGGCTCGATCTGCCTTCAATCAAAAATTGTATGGCACGGAACTGCATCAAGCTTTTGGCGAAATCAAGCAATTGTTCGACCCAAACCAAATCTTCAACCCAGGCAAGATTTTGACCGCACCCCAGCCGTGGCAACCTGAAATCCTGCGCATCAACCCCAGCTACCAAACGCCGCATGCGCCCAGCGTAACTTTTTTTGATTTTACGCCTGATGGCGGTTTTGCTGGCTTAGTCGAGATGTGCAACGGCCAAGGGGTTTGCCGCAAAGATGATGCAGGCGTAATGTGTCCATCGTATATGGCGACTCACGACGAGGCCAACTCGACTCGTGGCCGTGCCAATGCCCTACGTGCAGCCATGACTGGTCAGCTTGGAACGGCTGGATTGAGCAGCCCTGAATTGCACGAGGCCATGGATTTATGCCTTGAATGCAAGGCTTGTAAACGCGAATGCCCATCGATTGTTGATATGGCGCGGCTCAAATCGGAGTGGCTAGCGCACTATCAAGCAACTCATGGCGTGCCCTGGCGCAGCCGTTTGTTTGGCCAGATCGCTAAAATCAACCAACTCGGCATGTTGGTTCCACGCTTAAATAATTGGGTTTTGGCGCAACCAATCACCCGTTGGCTACTCGATCGCAGTTTGGGCATCGATCAACGACGGCAACTGCCAGCTTTGGCGCGTAGCTCATTTCGGACATGGTTTAAACGCCAAACCCAAAACCAAGCTGCGCCGCTTGGCCCATTGATTCTGTGGGATGATACCTTTACGCTCTACAACGAACCTCAGATCGGCCAAGCAGCGGTCAAAATGCTTAGCGCAGCAGGCTACAAGGTTTATTTAATCGAAGAACGGCATTGTTGTGGCAGGCCATTAATTTCTAAGGGAATGTTGGCCGAGGCTCGGGCAAATGCTGAGTATAATATCGCACTACTCGCGCCATTCGCTGAGTTGGGCGTGCCAATTATTGGGCTAGAACCAAGTTGTATTGCCAGCTTTCGCGATGAATACCCAGCGCTGGTGACGACCAAGGCTGCCAACATCGTGGCAGCACAAAGCTATTTCATTGAAGAATTTTTGGTTAAGCTGGCGGCTGAGGGCGTTACTTGGCATTGGAAAGAGCAGCTACCAGCCGATCAGGTTTTGGTGCATGGTCATTGCTATCAAAAAGCCTTGATCAGCACCAACCCTCTGTTGGCGATGTTGCGGCTCGTGCCAAACTTAGCAGTCCACGAAATTGAGAGCGGTTGTTGCGGAATGGCTGGCTCGTTTGGCTATGAACGTGAGCATTATGAAGTTTCAATGGCTTGTGGCGAGCAGCGCCTATTTCCAGCGATTCGCAGCAGCCACCAGCCAATTCTTGCAGCTGGCATGTCTTGTCGCCATCAAATTGAGGCTGGCACAGGCGTAATCGCCCAGCATCCGATTGTTTTTTTGGCCGATTGTTTAGCCGATTAAGCTACAAGCAAGCGTAGAATTTTCATAGTTGTTCAATTGTTTGTTCATCCAACAAATTGACAAAAGCCATGGCTTTGGCGTATAGTATGGACTTGAAGAGTCGTGTGTATTTGATGATTCCCCTAACCGATCACCATGCCCTGCCTACGGGGCTATTTGGCGGTTGCGCTGAGGCTATCGCTGCTCCATAGGCATCGCAACAATTCTAAAACTACAATCTAAAACGATGCGAAGGAGCCGTGTTATGTCAATAGCGACATTAGCGCCGATCACCGCCGACCGCACAGGCACAGTTTTTGTGCATGATGTTATCAGCACGCACGCCCAGCATTCGCCACAGGCTATTGCCATTGCTACCAGCACATTCAAGTTGAGTTACGCTGAATTCGAACAGCGCACCAATCAGCTTGCCCATTATTTACACCGCCAAGGAGTGCATCGTGGCCACACAGTTGGCGCGTGCTTTGAGCGCTCAGTCGAGGCAATGATCGCCGCCGTGGCGATTTGGAAGGCTGGCGCAGTCTACTTGCCGCTTGATCCAGGCTATCCCCAAGAACGGCTTAAATATATGTTGGGCAATAGTGGCGCGAGTTTGGTACTGGCAACCCAACTCACCGCCAGCCAGTTTCCTGAGCAACAATTGCATATTTTTGAGCAATTAGCCGCTGAGCTTGCACAGCAACCAAGCCATGCCCCTGAACATCAACTTACACCCGACGATCTGGCCTATATCATTTATACCTCTGGCTCAACTGGCAAGCCCAAAGGCGTGCTCGTGCCGCATCGCGGTTTGGCCAATTTGGCGGCTGCTCAAACCGAGCGCTTTGGCATCAACAGCCAATCACGAATTTTGCAGTTTGCCTCGCCAAGCTTCGATGCTTCGATTTCTGAGATGCTGACGGCTTTTTTTCAGGCTACAACTTTGTTTGTAGCCCCAACGAACGATCTTTTGCCCGGCCCAGACTTATTGACAACCCTGCGTGATCACCACATCACGGTTGCCACCCTGCCGCCTTCGGTGCTGGCGTTGCTCGATCCACGCGACTTGCCCAATTTACAAACCATCGTTTCGGCAGGCGAGGCTTGCACCGCTGAAATTGTGGCCCGTTGGGGGACAAACCGCCGTTTTATCAATGCCTATGGCCCGACCGAAGTCACCGTTTGCGCCACCATGAGCCAGTCTTTACGCTACGGTATGGCCGTCAGCATTGGCAACGCTATCAGCAATAGCCAAACCTATATCGTTGATGAGCACTTAAATTTGGTCGAAGGCGAGGCGGTTGGCGAATTATTGGTCAGCAGTGTTGGCTTAGCCCATGGCTACCTTGGCCTTGGCGATCAAACTGCCGAGCGCTTTTTGCCCAATCCATGGAGCGACCAAGCGGGCAGTCGGATGTATCGCACTGGCGATTTGGTGCGGCGCTTGAGCGATGGCAGCCTTGAGTTTCGCGGACGCATTGATCATCAAATTAAGCATCGCGGCTATCGCATCGATCCAGGCGAAATTGAAATGCTCTTGATGGAATATCCTAATGTGCGCCACGCCGTCGTCACGCTGCATCACGACCATAACCAGACCGAGCGGTTGGTCTCGTATTTGGTGTTACACGGCGAAGTTATGCCCTACTATCGCGATATTTACCGCTATTTGGAGAGCATGCTGCCCAAATATATGGTACCGCTCTCGTATACGGTCGTGAAAGAATTGCCACGCACGCCCAATGGCAAACTCGATTTAGCAGCCTTGCCTGAGCCAGATTTTGCCTTGCTGACCGTTAGTGAAAATTATGTTGCCCCACGCACACCGCTTGAACAGCAGATCGCCGCGATTTGGGAAAATATTTTGGATACTCCCAATATTGGTGTGCTTGATGATTTCTTTGATGCTGGCGGCCACTCGCTGTTAGCAACCCAAATTGTTTCAGCGATTCGCAGCACGTTTGCGGTGGAAATTCCACTTTCAGTCTTGCTTGGCGTTGAGCCAACCATCGCCGCCACGGCCCAATTGATCGAGCAATATCAAATTGCTAATGCCGATGATGCCGAACTCGCCGACCTGTTGAACGAACTTGATGGCCTCTCCGATGAAGAAATTCAAGCCTTGTTAGCTGATGAAGGAGCGCTCACCGCATGAACTTTTTGCTAATTCAGCCGCTTGATTATTTGTTCGTCTCTGGCGGGGCGCATAAAGCCAATCGTTTTTTGATGGAAGGCCTCGTCGAGCGCGGACACAAATGTATCGTGCTCTACCCGCTGGAAGAAAATCGCGAGAAAAACGGCAAAGAAAAGTTGCTCAAGCAACTGGAGCAACGCCAAATTCAGGTGGTCGATGCTAGCCATCCCGATCTGGTGCATTATCACATGAATGGGGTTGATGTTTATGCCTCAGGCGGCTCGCTGAGCTTCTTCACCAAACTCATTCATCGCATTACCAACGAATTTCACATCGATTGGACGATCGTCACCGAAGATCGCTCATTTTTATGGGTCGAGGTGGCACACGAAGCAAATCCAGGCCGCGCTATTTTTCTTTCGCATAGCCAAGCAACTCTGCCATTCGGCCCCGAATGCTTCGTTGACGACCCAACCAAAACCCGCACCTTGCAACAAATGGCCGATTTAATCTGTGTCAGCGAATACTTGCAACGCTACGCCAAAGAATGGGGCAATCTCGATTCGACTGTACTACGCTTCCCATCGTATGGCTCAGGCCCGTTCCCGTTCCTTGCCAACTTCGATCAAGGCGCGGTCACGATGATCAATCCGTCGATGCTCAAGGGTAGCCCGATTTTTATTGAATTAGCCCAGCGCATGCCCGAGGTGCAGTTTGCCGCCGTGCCCACGTGGTCAACCACCGGCAAAGATCGGGCAATTCTCGAAGCCTTGCCAAATGTGCAATTTATTCAGCCCTCGCCCGATATGAACGAGGTGCTCAAGCATGTCAAAGTGCTGTTGGTGCCATCGCTGTGGGGCGAATCGTTTGGTCAGGTGGTGGTTGATGCGATGCTGCGTGGCATCCCAGTGCTGGCGAGCGATGTTGGCGGCTTGCCCGAAGCCAAACTGGGTGTGGAATATCTGCTGCCAGTCACCCAAATTCGCGAATATAGCAGCATTTCAGCCAAAGTTTATACGGCAATTCCAGTTGTGCCGGCCCAAGATGTTACGCCTTGGGAAACCACCTTGCGCCGTTTGCTGAACGATCGTGAGCATTACAACGATTTGGCTCAACGTTCGCAAGCCGCCGCGCTGAATTTTATCAACAACATTGGCATCGAACATTTCGAACGCTATTTTCTCAACCTGCAACCACGCCAAACTAGCGTCGTGCCAAGCTTGACTCCCGACCCCAAAGTGCAACGAGCCGCTCAGTTGGCAGCCCTGCCCGCTGAACAACGAGCGCTCTTAGCTCAACGCTTGAAACAACGCCGAGGTGAGCAAGTATGACCGAAGTCGCACGCCAGCTTGAAGATCTTTCGCCCGAACGCCGCGCCTTGTTGGCCCAACGTCTGCGCCAACGCCAAGCCGCCAAGCCAGTGCCCAGCATTCCAGCGCTGGCTCGGATCGGCGAACATCCAGCCTTTGAACTTTCGTTTGCCCAACAACGGCTGTGGTTTTTAAGCCAGTGGCAACCAGAAAGCGCCGCCTATCACATTCCAGCCACATTTAGCATTGCTGGTGAAATTAATGTTTCTGTATTGCAAACTTGTCTTGATAAAATTATTCAGCGCCATGAAGTGCTGCGTAGCACGATCGAAGTGCTCAACGACCAGCCAATGCAGGTTATTCAGCCATTCCGCAGCCTTGATTTGGAGCTTGTTGATCTCCGTGGGCTGAGCAATGAGCAACAAGCCAGTCAACGCCAGCAGCAGATCGAACGCCACAGTCAGCAGCCGTTTGATCTCAGCAAAGATTTAATGCTACGCGGATTGTTGCTGCACACGGCTGCTGATCACGCTGAATTGGTATTGACGATTCACCATATTGCCTGCGATGGTTGGTCGATTGGGGTCTTGTTGCGTGAGCTAGGCCAACTTTACGAAGCTGGGCTACGCGGCGAGCAACTTGAGCTACCAGCGCTGCCAATTCAATATGCCGATTTTGCGGTTTGGCATAAACGTTATGTGCTTGAGCAAGTGTATCAGCAACATTTAAATTTTTGGCAAGAACAATTAAGCGGCACGCTACCCTTGCTCAATTTGCCAACCGACCATGCGCGACCAGCGGTCAAACGCGACCTTGGGGCAACCGTCGAATATCATCTACCTTGGAGTTTGGTCGAGGCGGTTGAGCGCTTGAGCCGCCAAGAGCGAGCCACGCCGTTTATGCTGTTTATGGCGGCTTTTCAGGTTTTGCTCTATCGCTATTCAGGCCAAAGCGATCTGATTATTGGTACGCCGATTGCCAATCGCACCCGCCGCGAAATCGAAAATCTGATTGGATTTTTCGTCAATACCTTGCCAATTCGGGTCAATTTGGCTGGCTCGCCTAGCTTTCGTAGCCTAATTGCCCAAGTGCGCCAAACCTCGTTGGCCGCTTTCGAGCATCAAGATATGCCGCTCGAACACTTGATTGATGTGCTCAAAGTCGAACGCAGTTTGAGCCATAACCCACTGTTTCAAGCCCTGTTTGTGCATCAAACCACCAGCATCCAAACTGTCGATTCAGGTGAATTTGGCTTGCAATTTGGCGGGGCAATTGAAACTGGCAGCGCTAAATTTGATATTAATCTGAATTTGGCCGCCAATCGTGCCACTTTTGAATACAATACCGATCTGTTTGAGCGCAGCACGATCGAACGCATGGCCAGCCATTTCCATAGCTTGTTGGAATATGCGGTGACCAATCCCGATGCCAGCATCGAGCATTTGCCTTTGCTGAGCAGCAGCGAACGCCAACAATTGCTGCAAACCTGGAACAGCACCAGCGCCAATTATCCTGCGGTTGATTCGATTGTGCGTTTGTTCGAAGCTCAAGCGGCGCGAGTCCCAGAGCGCACGGCCTTGCATTTTGAAGGCCAAACCCTGAGCTACGCCGAATTGAATCAACGCGCCAACCAACTAGCACATAGCTTGCGCCAACGCGGCATCGGCTGCGATATGCGAGTAGGCTTGTTTATCGATCGCTCGTTGGATTTATTGGTTGGCGCGTTGGGAATTCTCAAAGCGGGCGCGGCCTATGTGCCAATCGACCCAATTTACCCCCAAGATCGCATCAGCGCTATGCTCGAAGATGGTGCAGTGAGTTTGCTGCTTACCCACGCTGAGCTAGCCGCCGAATTGCCAAAACTTGATCTTGAGGTGCTGTGCCTCGACCAAGCATGGCCGACGATTGCCCAAGCGCCAACGCACAACTTGAATTTGGCGCTTGAGCCGCGCAGTTTGATGTATGTGCTGTTTACCTCTGGCTCGACTGGCCGCCCCAAAGGTGTGGCAATCGAACACCATAATTATGTCAACTATATTCAAGGCTTATTGCAACGAATTGAAGCCGAAGATGGCTGGAGCTATGCCTTGGTTTCGACCTTCGCGGCAGATCTTGGCACAACCAATGTGTATGGAGCCTTGTGCAGCGGCGGCGAATTACATATCGTGGCCTATGAACGCGCCACTGATCCCGAAGCGTTTGCAGCCTACTTTCGCCAGCATCGCATCGATGTGATGAAACTTGTACCCAGCCATTTCGAGGCCATGCGCGGCTTGAACAACTTGGCCGATGTCATTCCCAAGCAGCGCTTGATTTTGGCGGGCGAAGCCAGCCTTTGGGAGCAGCTTAGCGATATTCGCCAACTTCAGCCTAGCGTGCAACTGCAAAACCACTATGGACCAACCGAAACCACGGTTTCCATGCTGACCTATCCAATTCCCAGCCAACCACACTACCCCAGCAGCACCGTGCCACTTGGCAGGCCATTGGGCAATGTGCAAATTTATGTGCTCGATCGCCGAATGCAGCCAACGCCGCAAGGTGTACCAGGCGAACTCTACGTTGGCGGCGCTGGTGTGGGGCGTGGCTACATCGGGCGGCCCGATCTGACCGCCGAGCGTTTTGTGCCCAATCCATTTAGTACCGAAGCTGGAGCGCGGCTCTATCGCAGCGGCGATTTGGTGCGCTATCAGCCTGATGGCGCGATTGAATTTTTGGGTCGGATCGATCTACAAGTCAAAATTCGTGGCTATCGGGTTGAGTTAAGCGAGATCGAAACCGCGATTCAAGCTCAGGCACAGGTTGCCAATAGTGTAGTGATTTTGCGCGAAGACACGCCAGGTGATAAGCGCTTGGTCGCCTATATCGTGCCAGAAGCAGGCCAAAGCCTGAATATTGGCAGCATTCGCGAGGCCTTGCGCAATAGTTTGCCCGATTATATGGTGCCAACCGCCTTTGTTGAATTAGATGGATTGCCGTTGAACCCCAATGGCAAAATCGAACGCCGCGC
Source organism: Herpetosiphon sp. (assembly GCF_003512625.1). Classification (NCBI taxonomy): domain Bacteria; kingdom Bacillati; phylum Chloroflexota; class Chloroflexia; order Herpetosiphonales; family Herpetosiphonaceae; genus Herpetosiphon; species Herpetosiphon sp. Next base: position 74,344 of record NZ_DOPT01000024.1, read on the forward strand.
CTTGCCCGCCCCCAGCAACGAGCGCAATCTCGATAGTTACGTTGCGCCACAAACCGCCACTGAACATGAATTGGCAGGAATTTGGGCCGAGGTTTTGGGGCTTGATCAGGTTGGCATCGACGATAATTTCTTCGATTTAGGCGGCGAATCATTTAAAGCGATTCGGGTGGTGCGCAAAATTGGCAGCCATATCAGCGTTATGACGCTGTTCAAATATCCGACAGTGCGTGAATTGGCCGCTCATCTCTCGGGTGCAAGCAGCGCTGAGAGCGGCGGCATGCTCTATGAATTGAGCAAAGCACAGGCTAAACAGCACACCACGATTGTGGCAATTCCCTATGGTGGCGGCAGCGCGATCACCTATCAACCATTGGCCCAAGCCATGCCCAAGGGCTATCGGTTATTGGCCGCCGAGCTACCTGGCCACGATTTCAGCCGCCCCGACGAGCCATTGCAAGCCTTAGAAGTCGTGGCGAGTCAGCTTGCCAGCGAAATTCAAACCAAAACCCAAGGGCCAATTGTGTTGTATGGCCATTGTGTGGGCAGCGCCATGACCGTGGAAATTGGCCGTTTGTTGGAGCAAGCAGGCCGCGACGTTCAGGGGATTGTGCTCGGTGGCAATTTTCCGGCGGCTCGCGTGCCAGGCCGCTTCTTTGAATGGCTCAACAAACTTATGCCCGCCGATCGTTGGATGTCGGATCGGACATATCGCGATTTTCTCCGCGCGTTGGGTGGCTTCACCGAAATTGTCGATCAAGCTGAACAAACCTTTGTGATGCGCAGTTTGCGCCATGATGCGCGTGAAGTTGAGCGCTATTTCACCCAAGCCTTTGCCCAAAAACAGTCGCAACAACTCAAAGCTCCAATCGCCTGTATCATCGGCGAGATGGATCGAGCGACCGAATATTACCAAGAGCGCTACCGCGAATGGGAATATTTCAGCAACAATGTGACGCTGCATGTAATTCCCCACGCTGGCCATTATTTTCTCAAACATCAGGCCAGCGAATTGGGCCAAATTATCGAGCAACAAACCGAGCAATGGCAACAACCACGGCCAATTCAGCCAACTGCCGCCAAATCAAAATCGCATAAAACCAGCATGCCCAGCCTACGAATTTTCTTTATGGTTGCGTTAGGCCAATTGGTTTCGATGCTTGGCTCAAGTTTATCAAGTTTCGCCTTGGGCATTTGGATCTATCAACGAACTGGCACGGTCAGCGATTTTGCCTTTACCGCGATTGCCTCGATGCTGCCAAGTTTGCTGGTTTCGCCATTGGCTGGAGCAATTGCCGACCGCTGGGATCGGCGCTGGATTATGATTATTGCTGATACAATTTCGGCGCTTTCGACAATTGTGATTGCAATGTTGCTGTGGGCCAATAAACTTGAGGTTTGGCATATTTACCTCACGGCGGCAATTAGCTCGATTGCCGGAACCTTCCAGCGCCCAGCGTATGCCGCAGCCATGACCCAGCTTGTGCCCAAACAATATCTGGGCCATGCCAACGGCGTGATTCAGCTTGGCTCGGCTACGGGCGGACTGATTGCACCGTTTATTGCTGGCGGCATGGTGGCCTTCTTTGGCTTGGGCGGGGTCTTTTTGCTCGACTTCATCTCGTTCAGCTTGGGAATTGGAGTATTGTTCTTGGTGCGCTTCCCCAACACGCTCTATCACAAGCGCGAGGAGCCATTGCTGCGCGAAATTGTGCGCGGCTGGGAATATATCATCAAGCGCCCAAGTTTGGTGGCGATGGTGCTGTTTTTCGCCTTGGGCAACATCTGGTTTGGCATCGCCAGTATCAGCATGAGTCCGTTGGTGCTTTCGTTTGGCGGGCCTGCCGAATTAGGCATTGTCAGCGCAGCTTGTGCTTTGGGCGGCTTCCTCGGCGGCTTATTTATGAGCTTATGGGGCGGTTTGCAGCGTCGTGCCGAAGGCATGGTTGGCTTCGTCATTCTCGAAGGCTTTTTCATTGCCTTGGCCGGGTTGCGGCCTTCGGTATGGTTGGTAGCCTTAGCGATGTTTGGAATGTGGTTTGCGATTTCGCTGGTCAACGCCCACTGGCAAGTGCTCATTCAAACCAAAGTTGGCCTGGAGCTACAAGGGCGGGTGCAAGCAACCAACCAAATGCTGGCCATGCTCAGCATCCCGCTGGGCTATTGGCTGGCTGGGCCATTGGCTGATAACTTGTTTGGCCCTTTGCTCGAACCAAACGGCGCACTCAGCAGCAGTTTGGGTTGGCTCTTCGGGGTCGGGCCTGATCGCGGGATTGGCCTGTTGATGGTGGTGGTTGGCTTAGGTGCAGCAATTTGGGCCTTGATTGGCTTCAACTATCGCCCCTTGCGCTACATGGAAGATGCCCTGCCCGATGCCATCCCTGATGCTGAAATCGCCAGCGACCGCGATACGATTCAAGCCCAAGCCGATGGTATAATCGCTGTGACAGCAAAAGGCTAAAATCAAAAGTCAGAAGGCAAAAATCAAAAAAGCTCAGTTATAACCGCGAAGAACGCGAAGTTGCGCTAAGAGATAAAAAATTAAACATTCTTCGTGCGCTTCGTGTCCTTCGTGGATCAAATGATCCTATGTTCTATGCTCTTAAGCCCTAACACTATCGACATTTGGTTGCTTGATTTGACGCGGCTGCGACCCCAACGTAGCCGCTTTTGGGCTGTGCTCAACGTCGAGGAGCAAGCGCGGGCCTTGCGCTTTCACTTCGAGCATGATCAAGTGCGCTACACGATTTGCCGTGGAGCAATGCGCCTGATTTTGGCCGAATACCTTGGCCGCGACCCAAGCAGCCTCGAATTTAGCCAAAACAACTATGGCAAGCCCTTATTGGCCGATGTCGATTTGAGCTTTAACCTCTCACATGCTGGCAACTACGGCATGCTTGGCCTCAGCCAACTTGCCACCATCGGCGTGGATATCGAAGAACAACGCCAGCTTGACGATTTGGCAGGGATTGCTCAGCATTATTTTGCCCCCAGCGAACGCCAAGCAGTGCTGAATGCTGATGATCAGACCGCCGCCTTTTTTCGCTGTTGGACGCGCAAAGAAGCCTATATCAAAGCCCATGGAATGGGCTTGTCGCTACCACTCTCCAGCTTTGCCGTCTCGATCGAGCCAGAAATTGCCCAAGCCCTCGAATGGAACCGCGAAAACACCGTCGCTCAATGGCATGTCCAGCCGCTCAGTGCGCCCGCTGGCTACGCCGCCGCGCTCGCTTGCCCTCGCTCGACCGAAGAAATATTTGTGCAGCAGCGTGAGTGGCTGGGCTTGGCTGAGTAAATCGTCGAAGCCTGATTTTTTGTCAAGCCGCCAGCCCTGTGTTAAAATGCGCTATTGCGTTGAACACGCACTAGCTTGAAGGGCTTTTGATGCAGCGGTTTCGCCAATCTTCGATCATTCTGCTTCTGACCATGGCTTTGTTGGGCCTTGGCAGCCTGTTGATCGCTCAGTGGTTACGCCCCGATCGTTCGCCACGCATCTGGACAGGCGGCAATATTTTGGCTAATGCCGATTGGCAGAGCGCCGCCGATAACGGGATTCCCGATGGTTGGTCGGGCAATGGCATCAAACGCGCCGATACCACCAATGGCTATGTGCTCGATGATCAATATAGCTTGCAGTTGTATGGGGTCAATAGTTTTGCCCGTTCGCCACGCTTAACTGCCCAAGCAGGCCAGCGCTATCGACTGGGCTTTCAAGCCCTGATCGATCCCGGCACGCAGCGAAGCAGTTTGGGCGCACAAATTCAGGTTTGGGTGCATTGGGTCGATACTGCTGGCGATGATATTCGGCTCGATAAGCAAGCTCCAGTTTTGCTGGGCTTCGATAGCCAAGGCGCAGCAACCTGGACTCCAGTGTTGGTTGAAACTGAACCCAGCCCCAATCAAGCCGCTTGGCTAGCAATTTCAATCCACGCGCTTTCTGATGACCCAATTTATCTTGATAATTTGAGTATGGCAGCGGCTGGCATTTACATCGAACCCTATCCGCAGGGCGCGATTGCTGCTGTGAGTTTTAGTGTCGATTGGGAAACAGCCATGGGCGGGGCGATTCACTCGCTCAGTTTGTCAACCGATGCGATCAGCAGCGCCACGACCTTGGGTTTACAAGCTCGCCAAGGCACATACAATTTGCTGGACTTGTTTGCGCCGCATCACATTCGCGGCACATGGTTTGGCAATGGCTATAATTTTTTATTCGGCAACCAAGAGCGCCGCACCTGGATGGACGACCCAACCTTTGCTTGGGCTGCCAGTACGCCGCGCCGTTGGCAAACCATCGATTGGTCACAAACGCCGTGGTTCAGCCACGATCCCTATGGCACGGTCGAGAGCGATCCAGCCTGGTATTTTGGCGATTTACTTGAACCGCTACGAAACGCTCAGCAAACGATCGAAAGTCATACATTTAGCCATATGTACATTGGCTTTGCCCATGCCAAAGAGTTAGCTAGCGATAGCAATGAGTGGCAGGCAGTGACAAGCAGCCAAGGCATTGCGCCCGCCAGCAGTTTAGCTTTCCCGTATGGCGGCAGCGATGGCATGACCGAAGCCCATTGGCAAACCTTGCAAGCCGCAGGTATTCGCACCGTCGTGCGCACCCGCGTGCTTGATGCCACCAACGTGCAACGTGGTGTGAATGATCGCCATTTGTTGATCGATCGGCGTTGGTGGCAACCGCGCCAATTGCCAGGCCACGATCTGGTTGCCTTGCCCGATGTTTACCTGACCCCGCAAACCGCTATGACTGCAACCAATTACTTGCAGCAAGCCATCGCTAGCGGCGGTGTGATCGATATCTATGCCCATAATTACGAAATTTACAACCCTGAGCAAATTGGCGTTTGGCAAACGGCAATTCAACAGGCAGTTGAAGCCCAAGCGTGGATCGCCACAGTGCCGGAAATTGCCGACCGCTGGCGAGCACGCCAAACGCTCCAACTCACCATCGAACAAACCCCTGATCAACTTCGGCTTCAGCTCGCCAATCCCAGTCGTTTCGATTTAGCCCAGCTTAGCTTGCGGCTTCCGGCTGAGAGCACTGGCAGCGATAAAGGCAATTTTGATCAGGCTAACCATCGGCTGATTCTTGATTTACCAGCAAACTCCGCCGAGGAGATTACGATATGGCTCAAACCATCAACGCCGCACGTACCATAAATGGCCAACGTCGTCGGTTGGGCGGCTTTCATTGGTTTTTGTTGTTACTGACGATTGGCATGACCTTGCTGATTTCAGCGCCAACTCTGTTTTTTCAAACGGTTCAATACGATGCCAGCGCAACGATTCAGCTCGATACCCAGCGCTATCGCAGTTTTATGGCCGAGCAAACTTTGCAAAATCAGTTGTGCGATGCTAGCCGCAATGTAGTCAAAAGCATTTTGCCCAAATTTGGCAGCAATACCTTTGGCTCAGCCTGCGCCGCACTCGCCGCTGACGGTAGCTTGATCCTGACTGCTCAAGCCACTTCGCCCGAAAATGCCCAAGCTGCCGCTGATTACACCGCCCAAAAGCTGATTCAGCACATTCGCGCGGCTGGTGGGCGTGATAGTTTGCGCCGTTTGATGGAGTATGAGCTAGGCTTATTACTCAAAAATCAACCTGCCAACGACGAACTTGGGCGACGCTTGCGCGAATTGATCGGCGTGCAAGCCTTTGATTTTTCGCTGCACGCCAGCACTGATCTACCAACGATCAACGCCGAAGATCTGAACGATCTGATTCGGGCATTCGAAGTGCGCTTTGATCAAATTGCGTTTGAGTTACGTCAACCAGATTTACCCGCCGAACGGGCACGCGATCTCAAAACTGCCCGTGGTTTGATTGGCACAATCTTGACCGATGTGCTCTACTCCGACCCGCGCTATCAATCAGATGATAGCCAAATCAGTGCCGCGTATATCAAACAAGCGGCGATCTTGCCAACTCAAGCCCGTTCGCAAAATTTTGCGCTCAAATTTGGTTTAGCTTTGGTTGTTGGGATCGTTGGCGGGATTTTGTTGGTGCTGGCCGATCGAGCAATCGGCATCGTCGATAAAGTTCGCGAGCTGTGGGAATATCGTGAACTCATTCGCAACTTGGTGCTGCGCGATTTACGTTCACGCTACAAAAACTCGGCATTGGGCTATGTTTGGTCGTTGCTCAACCCATTGTTGATGATTTCCATCTTCTATTTAATTTTTGGCTTGCTGCTGAATTCCAATATTCGCCATTTTCATATTTTCTTGATGGTGGCGTTATTACCGTGGAATTACTTTATCGGCGGCATGGCTGAAGGTATGATGAGCGTCATCAGCAATGCTAATTTAGTTAAAAAAGTGTATTTCCCGCGTGAAATCCTGCCAATCACCACATTAATTTCCAATTTGGTGAATTTTATGTTGGCCTTGCCAATCATGTTTTTGATTATGTTCATCACTGGTGCACCAATCAAAGCTACGCTTTTATTGATGCCCGTGATTATTGTGATCGAAAGCATGTTTATTTTGGGCATGATTTTATTCTTATCATCGGTGATCGTGTTTTATCGCGATGTTTCGCATATTATGGGGATTGTGTTGCAATTGTGGTTTTTTATCACGCCAGTATTTTATCCCTTAGATAATATTGCCAGTGCTAATTACGCCAAACTGGTGCGTTGGCTCAATCCAATGGCCTCGATTGTCGATTTCTATCGCGATATTGCCTATGGTGGGGTCACGACGATTCCCGATTATCCAACGCCTGGCTTGCCCAGCCTCGATGGAGTGGCCCGAACTGGCCTGACCGCCTTGATTGTGCTGTGTTTCGGAGCCTATGTGTTCAACCATTACAGCGCCCGATTTGGCGAAGAACTCTAAGCGAGGCAATGATGATTATTTTCGAGAACGTTTCCAAGCATTTTACGATCAAACGTGATCGACGTAATAGTATTCAGGAACGGATCGCCGGTTTATTCAAGCCGCAAGTGCTGCCTGACGAGGATTTTTGGGCGTTACGCGATGTCAGTTTTACGATCAATCGTGGCGAAACGGTTGGCCTAATTGGCCATAATGGTTCAGGCAAATCGACCACACTCAAGCTAATTACCCGTATTTTGCAGCCCAACAGCGGCAAAGTAATTGTCGATGGCCGGGTTTCGGCCTTGCTTGAGCTTGGTTCAGGCTTCCACCCCGACCTAACAGGCCGCGAAAATATCTTCTTGAATGGCTCGCTGCTCGGCTTCAATCGGGCCGAAATGGCCGAAAAAGTGCCAGCGATCATTCGCTTCTCCGAGATGCAAGAATTTATCGACATGCCCGTCAAGCACTATTCATCGGGGATGTATATGCGCTTGGGCTTTGCCGTGGCGATCAACGTCGATCCCGATATTTTGATCACCGACGAAGTGCTCGCGGTTGGCGATGAGTTGTTTCAGCGCAAATGCTTGGATCGGATTTACCAACTCAAACGCCGTGGCAAAACGATTTTGTTCGTCTCGCATGCCTTGGGCCAAGTGCGCGACTTATGCGATCGGGCCTTGTGGTTTCATCATGGCAATTTAATGACCGATAGCACACCCACCGAAACAATCGACAATTATTTAGCCGAAACCAACCAACGTGATGCTGAGCGGATCGAGGCCGAAAAAGCCGCCGAAAACCCTGAACCAGAAGCACCAAGTACTGAAATCGAAACCAAGACCGAAGAAGAAATCGAATTTGATGCTCGGCGCTGGGGCAGTCGTGAGGCTGAGATCTATAATGTAGAATTGTTGAATGCTGCTGGCGAAGTGATTCAAACCGCTACCACCGGCCAAGCTCTGACCATTCGCATGCACTATCAAGCCCACCAACCAATTGAAAAACCGGTCTTTGGCGTGGCAATCCATCATCGCACAGGCTTTCACATCAACGGGCCAAATTCGCGCTTTGCTGGGCTTGAAATTCCCCAAATCGCCGAACAAGGCTATGTTGATTATCAGATCGAAAATCTACCGTTGCTTGAAGGCAACTATGAACTTTCGGTGGCGTTGTATGACCATACCTTGACCCATCCGTATGATCATCACGATCGCAAACACAATTTACGGGTGTATGCGGCCTCAATTGGTGAACAATTTGGCACAATTTATATTCCTTCGCAATGGTCTTGGCATAAATAAGCAAGCGCCCACATCGTAGGATCAGCTCCAATTCTTGCAATTGGATTGTTGTTAGGGAGTTTTTGTATGCGTCGATGGTTTTCGATTAGCTTATTGCTTTTGTTGGTAGCATGTAGCACCACGGGAGCGCCAACCGCCACTGTGCCAGCCCAACCCAGCCCAACCGCAACAACCCAACCTAGCCCAACGACTGCACCAACGGCAACAACCCAACCCAGCCCAACCATTGAGCCAACCGCAACCCCCATCAGCAGTGACCCACGGACTGGGCGGCCTGCTATGGCACGGGGCACACTAACCCAACGGCCCTATATCACGATGATCGATAACTTTCCAGCGGCATACCCGCAAACAGGTCTCGATCAGGCAGCCATTGTATTTGAGGCCTTGGCTGAATATGGCGTAACCCGCTATATGGCTGTCTTCACACCCGATTTGGCCGAGGTTGCAGGCGATTTGGGGCCGATTCGCTCGGCGCGGCTCTATTTTGTGCAATGGGCTATGGGCTTTCGGGCAGTCTATACGCATGCTGGTGGCAGCCCCGAAGGCTTAGAACGCCTCGCCGCCGATGCTAACGATTTGGTGATTGATATCGATTTGGTGAGCCTGGAAAGCCGCCAGATTTTCGATTACTCACGCCGCTCGTTGGCGCGTGAGGCTCCACATAATTTGTATACCAGCGCTGCTGAAATTGCTCAATATGTTGATGATCGGGCTAGCAGTAGTGCGCAAGCTGATGTGAGCGAAGTAGGCTATTTGTTTGCGCCCGAGGCTGCGATAGCTGAGCCAATCAGCACAATCGATTACTTCTTCATCTATCCCGAAGATCCTGCGGGCTGGCGCTACGACGCTGACACGAACGAATATGCACGGTTACGCCGTGGAACAGCGCATATCGATGCAGTCAGTGGCGAGCAACTAACCTTCAAAAGTATTGTAACGATGGAAGTGGTCGAAGCCCCAATTATCGGCGATGATAAAGGTCGCATCGATCAGCAGGTGATTGGCGAAGGCCGAGCGTTGGTTTTTGCCAATGGCTCGCTTCAAGAGGCTACTTGGCGCAAGGATTCCGAATCAGCTCCGTTACGGTTTTATGCTGCTAACGCTGCCGAAATCGTCTTTCCTGCCGGCCCAATCTGGATCGCTGCCATGCCTAGCCTGGATAATGTGAGTTATCAGTAGGGATCAGGGGCTAGAGGTCAGGGGTCAGTTTTGATCCACGAAGAGCACGAAGGACTATTATTTATCGACTAGCAGGTTCAAAATCCAGCCATACTAATCTATGACAAAACAGCCTTAGCGATCTTCGTGTTCTTCGCGGTTCTAAAATTCTGCTCCCTAGTTCCTCACAACTATTCTTCAACCGTGGCTAAATCGGTTTTGAGTAAAGCATCGCCCAGCGGGTAGCGCAACGAAACTAAAAAGCCCAGCATCACATTAATCACATTCAACACCAAAAACAGGGTTGAAATGCCTAATGCCAAACTGGTCGCTTGGTCGCTGGTGAAGCTACCACCTGCCACAGGCACCATCTGGCCAGTTTGAGCTAAGTTGGTCATAATCAAAATCATCACCACATCGCGAATGCCAATGCCAGCAATCGAAATCACGCTGACCAATGAGATAATCGCAATCATGGCCATATACGGGCCAATATCAATCTTGACCCCTGTTGCCAAAAACAGCAAATACAGTCGAATAAATGTCCAGCCCAAGGTCACGAATGAGAACAAAACCAAGGTCACAATCCGGCTGAGCGGCATATGCAACACGCGATCTTTGAGGCCAGCTTTGACCGCGAGTTGGCGTAATTTGGCAGGCACAACCACTGGCACAACTTTGGTCGTAAACCAACGCCGCAAACCAGCGCTCGCCAAAATCGCCACACCAACCACCACGCCCAAGAGCGAAGCCACAATCAAAAGTTGCACATTGCCAGGCAAAAAGGTACGGTAGAAATACAAGCCTGAGCCAGCAATAATCCCCATAATCGCCACATCGAAGAAGCGATCAACCACGATTGAAAGCAAACTTGGCCCCAGTGGATGGCCTTCGCGACGCAAATACCAAGCCTTGACCGCATCGCCGCCCTGCCCAGGCGTAACTGATCCAACGAAAATGCCCAAGGTATAAAGCAATGAAGCAAACCATGGGCTAATTTCAATATTCCAGCCTTGCAAGATCAAGCGCCAGCGCCAGCCCTTGGAATAAAGAAACGGCAATACCAAGACCACCGACCAACCAAACAACCAAGGATCAGTGGTGCGAATCACATTCCAAATGCTAGCAAGATCGTTGGTAGCCAGAAACCAAATCAAGATCGCTGGACCCAAGGCTGTCAAAAGCCCATTGATAATTCGTTTTTTCATTGGCGAATCCGTTCAAAGCGCAGCGCTGCAATCGTTTCGGCCAACAAGCCAAAACAAAAGAAAAACATGGTCGCAATCAAGCAAAACAGCGCCGTCGGCGGCAGATGCAACCAATTATTATCGTTCAGCGCTCCCAACACATACGAAATAATACATAGCACAAAGAAAAAGCCGCTGACCGGGATAAACACCCGAATCGGATTAAACAAACTGATAATCCGCAGGATGATGATTGTAAATTTAAAGCCATTTTTCAGCAGCTTTTGCTTAGAGCGACCACCTTGGCGGCGTTGCATGGCGATTGGCTCGAAGCGCACGTGGTAGCCAGCTTTGGCAAAAGCCAAGGCGCTGGTGGTTGGCCACGAAAATTGGTTCGGCAAGAGATGAATATAATCAAGCAAAATTGAGCGGCGAAACGCCCGAAAACCTGAAGTCAAATCTTGCATTTCCATGCCTGTCAGATACGAGCCAAGCCCATTCAAGGCGCTATTGCCCAACCAACGCAGCCAATTTTCTTGGCCTGAGCGCGAACGAGCGCCAATCACCATATCGTAATCGCCGATATAGCTCAATAAGCGTTCGATGTCGGCGGGGTTGTGCTGGCCATCGCCATCCATAATAATCACGATTTCGCCAGTTGCAGCCCGAACACCAGTTTTGACCCCAGCACCGTTGCCAATGTTATAAGGACGGGTGATCACGCGTGCTCCGGCAGCGGTGGCAATTTCCACGGTTGCATCAGCAGAATGATCATCAACCACGATAATTTCAAGTTCAGGGTAGCGTGTGCGAACCTCGTGCACCACCCCGCCAATTGTTGCGGCTTCATTAAAGGCTGGAATCACAATGCTCACCGTCCAAGGAAACGGTGATGACGTTGTGGTTAGAGCACTTGCAAGCGTTGTGCGTTCCACAGTTGAACCTCCGGAGAGGCATTGTACCAGAAACTAGCCTAGCGCAAACGCATGGTTTGCGGCCACAATTGCAGCGCATTCGCAACAATCGCTTGGAGTTGATTGGTGCTGGCTCCCAAGCGTGCTTGCAACGACATGCCTTGTAGCACACAAATGAAAAATTGAGCTAATTCATCAGCGTTAGTCGTAGCTGGCAGCTCGCCTGTTTGCACGCCCAACTCTACCAATTCGTTGATTTTGCTCATACGTTGCTGGCAGCGATCCACAATTGCTTGCTCAATTTCATGCGAATCGTAAGTTGTGGCAATGCTAGAAAGCACAAAACAGCCCGCTGGATAAGCCGCATCGCTGAAGGCCTCAGCAGCTCGTTGCAGCAGTTGGGCCAACATCGCTCGCGGCGAGCTTTGGTCGCTAGGCACGGCGTAAACGTAGGCTCCACGCGTCGCCAGATAATGGTCGATCGCTTCGAGAAAAAAGGCTTGCTTGCTACCAAAGGCCGCATACAAACTAGGCGGATTAATTCCCAAACAGGTTGTCAGATCAGCCATCGAGAGCGTTTCGTAGCCATGCTGCCAAAATTGGCGCATCGCACACTCCAAGGCATTGGTTCGGTCAAATTCGCGTGGTCGGCCACGTCGTTGGTTATTGGCTAATGGAAGTTCTTGCGCAGACATCACAGTCCTCTTGCTTTCTTTGCTTAGGCCTATTATACTATTCTGTAATAATCACTACATAATTCATTATACCCAATCTATTAGCAAGGAGCAAGCCGATGCCACGCTATCAAGCAGGCCAAACGATTAATCCCCGCAATTTGACCAGCATTGCCAATCAAGCGCTGAGCATTCCGCACCCGCAGCAATTGACTCACCTGCAATTTCGGCGCTTTGCAGGCTGCCCAATGTGCAATCTACATATTCGTGCCTTTATTCAGGGCCATGCGGCGCTAGCTAAGGCAGGTATTCAAGAAATTGCGGTATTTCACTCATCAAAAACTGCAATGTTGGCGAGCCATGCCGAGGCTCCATTTGCCCTAGTGGCCGACCCCTCCAAAAAACTCTACGCAGCCTTTGGAGTTGATAGCTCGATCTGGGCGGTGTTGCACCCTAAATCATGGCTGCCAATGCTGAAAGGGCTATTCAAGCATGGCGTGGGCATGCCCGAAAAAGGCCAGAACCCGCTGGGTTTACCCGCCGATTTTCTGATTGCCCCTGATGGTACGATTGTGGCTTGCAAATATGCGGTGTATGGCTACGATCAATGGTCGCTGAGCGAGGTCTTGCAACTAGCCCAGCAATATCAACAGCGCAGCGTGGGCTAATAGTTCCCTCACCCCCAACCCTATTTTCAAGGATAGGTTTTTATCGAGTTCCACTTCAAACTAACAATTCACTGGTTCATCGATGGATGCTTGATGACTCCTAATTGCCCTTGAGGGGGTGCAGGGGGATTAAAGCCCCCTGCGTTTCCCGCCTTGAGGCGGGACGGAAGGGTGGTGATCGTTGATGAATGCCGCTGTTCAATACTTGGTTAAAAACCTATTGGTTAAGGAACCAGCTAAAACAACCAACCGCCCTTGATCTTAACCAATCAAGGGCGGCTGAAGCAACAATAATCGCTATTTGTTCAAGTAGGGTGAGCCAACCGCCAAATAGCTATAGCCGCGTTCGACCAACTCATTGTAGTCGGGAATCATGCGGCGACCATCGATGATCAGGTATGGTGCTGGCACGGTGCTTTCAATGGTGCTCGAAAGTCCGCGGAATTCTTCCCAGTCGGTCGAGATAAACAGCATATCGCTGCCTTCGAGCGCTGCTTTGGCCGAAGGGTGGTAGCTAATGCGCTCGAACAAGTGGTTGTGTTCGGGGTTGAAAAAGCGCTTGGCTTCTTCTTCGGCCATTGGGTCGTAGGCGCGAATTTCCTTGACCCCACGGCCAAGCAAGCTTTCGACAACTTTCAAGGCTGAGGCATCGCGCATATCGTTGGTGCGTTGTTTGAAGGCCAAGCCCAACAATGCCACAACTTTATTGTTAAACTTCACGCCAGCTTCGGCCGCTGCCCGATCGATCAAATAGGTCTTTTGGTATTCGTTAATTTCATAGACCGATTCGAGCAAATCGGTGCTTTGGTTGCGGCTCTTAAGTTGATAGATCAACGATTGAATGTCTTTGCCAAAGCACGAGCCACCAGCGCCGTTCGAGACGAACGAACCCCATTTGCTAATGCGGGTATCGGCGGTTACGCCACGCTTGAGATCTTCCATGCGCACATTTGAGACCGATTCAGCCAAACGTCCGCCAACCCCGTTCCAGAATGAAATGTAGGTCAACAACAAGGTATTGGCGACATACTTAATCGATTCAGCAGTTTCAGGGGTGGTTTCGATAAAGGCAATTCGCACATGGTTGATAAATTGCGAGTAGATCCGGCGCAAAATCCGGAAATCTTCCTCGGTATCAGCCCCAACCACGACCCGATCAGGATGGCGCGATTTTTCAACCGCGTTGCCTTCGGGCAAAAATTCAGGGTTCGAGGCAATCCCCACGTTTGGCACATTATGGCTTTTGAGCACTTCCTCAAGTTGGCGGCCAGTGCCAACTGGCACTGTGCTCTTATTGATAATCACCACGCGGCGTTGATCAGCACGTTTAGCCAACAACTTCGCTAAATGATTGACAGCATCGAAATAGTAGCTCAAATTCGAGGAGCCATCGCGATTTGGCGGGGTTGGCAAACACAAGAAAAAGGCATCGACCCCTTCGATTACCGGCTCAAGATCATCAATGAAATGCAGAGAACGGTTGATATTTTCTTGGATAATGCTGGCCAAGCCTGGCTCATTGACATATTTTTCAATTTCTTCGCGCTTGGCGGTTTTGTAAGCCGCAATCCGCTTCGTATCAATATCATAGGCATAGACTTCATGACCATATTCTGAGCAGACCGCAGCGTGGGGCAATCCCACAAAGCCTGTTCCTGCAACGACGATCTTCATGCAAGCTCCTTCGGTAGGCCACTTCGACGGTGGAAGCAACCTCAACCATTAATAACAAACGGCACCGTCCCATGTGAACCAGCGAACAATGACCAACATCCTCGTTGATGGTAGAGCGCCCTCGCCGCACCTGACAACCACAGCGGGTCATCAGCCATGAATTTATGCATCATAGCCAACATCAAGCATTTGTGCAACAGGACTATTCGACCATCCCAGCCTGACGCTGAAGGCGTAACGCCAAACGTTCGCGCAGCTCACTCAAACGGTGTTGATAGCTTGGCTCAGTGATTACATCAGTCCACATAATCAGGGCATCTTCGCCGTTATCGGTGTAGTAGCGCACCCGCGTGCCGCTTGGCTCGAAGCCATATTTCAAATAGAGCTTTTGCGCCGATTCATTTGAAATCCGCACTTCTAAGGTCAGGCGGGTTGCCCCCATATCGATACCTTGATCGATCAAGCCATTCAGCAGCAACTCGCCGAGGCCTTGGCCGCGCTGCGAGGGAGCCACGGCAATCGTGGTGATATGGCCTTCATCGACCATCAACCACAAGCCAGCATAACCCACCAAGGGAAACGGGCTGACTGGCTGCGGCTTGGTAAACACCGACGGCAGCAAGGTCTGGAGCAACGAGCGCCGTGGCACATACGGCATAATTGGCTCATCGGGCGGCAAGCTTGGGCTAGAACGCGCCACAATATAGCGGCTGGTCGCAGGCGAACTTAATTCACGACGATAGGTATTGGCCGACCATGGCGCTGAAAAACTTTGGCGCTCAATTTCTTGGACACGCGGAATATCATCCTCGTGCATAGCCTTTAGGAAGTAGTACATTGCAGCCTTCTATGCTGATGAATGCTTATTTGATCGGTTTAACTGATGCTGGGTCGAGAATCAATTGTGAGCCATGACGACCTTCTAAGCCAAATTGCCCGCCCGTTTGGAAGGTGCCAGTTACTTCAACCAAGCCCCAAACAAAGCCATTACCAGGCCCGACGTTGAGTTGGCTCGAAAGATCAGGTGGAAATCCTTCCATCGAAATTGGCGTGCCCATTGGCTGCGGATTAACCCCACTTGCCACGTTGTCGCCGAGGGGCTTTTCGCTTTGCACCCCAGTTGTCAACAAACCAGAGCTGGCTTGAGTCCAATAATACATGCCACGGGTGGTCACAGTTTGGCCGTTGTAGGCCGAAGGATTTTTCTCGAGCTCATAGATTGAAACTTGGTTGGGCTGAGCTTCGGTTGGCGCTGGATACTCAACCCGCTCAACGCGCTCAATCGCTTCGGCAGATTGCACTACCAAACGGCTGGTAAAACTGCCATCTGGGCCAAACGCGCCAGTTTCAAATTTGCCCTTGACCCGCACCGCGCCATAAACACTATCGATTGGGCGATGCAAATTAGCGCTAGCCTCAGCCGGAAACTCATCAAGCCAGACGAGGCTATCAACGGGCTGAGCATC
This sequence comes from Herpetosiphon sp., assembly GCF_003512625.1. Lineage (NCBI taxonomy): Bacteria > Bacillati > Chloroflexota > Chloroflexia > Herpetosiphonales > Herpetosiphonaceae > Herpetosiphon > Herpetosiphon sp. Next base: position 90,222 of record NZ_DOPT01000024.1, read on the forward strand.
AGTACCATCGTTGCGGGTTGAAACCGCCTTGGCCAACACCGACAACCCAGGATTACCTGGCTTCCAGAGGTACACGCCTTCGACCGTAATTTCTTGACCGTTATAATTTGCAGGATTGCTGGTAATATCGTAGATGGTCAGGCTGCTGCCGCAACCTGTCAGAAATACTAAGAGCAATAGACAACAACTTCGCCAGATGCCAGAGCGCATCGCAACCTCCAACTATGATCATGGTTCGGCGTGCGATTATAGCAGATCGTCTGGCTCGTTGCCATAATCTAAGCAAAATTAGATCATTATGCTACAATAGAACCATGGCCTTTCTAGCCTTTTCATGATTTATTGTCCCCTCACTCGCGTAGTGGGGTATTGCATACGCTGGGTACTCAACAGGAGAGTGGTTGCGATGTGTACCCTTCACCTTTCAGCATGCGCTCAAATATTGCCTGTTCGGAGGTATCCAGCAAGGAATATCTGTGTTTTTCACTATGACTACACCACATACAATTGCAATTGATGGCCCTGCAGCGTCGGGGAAAAGTACGCTCGGCAAGTTGTTAGCAGATCATTTTGGCTATATCTATTTTGATACGGGGGTGCTCTATCGCGCCTTGACCTATGTAGCCCTCGAACAAGCCGTTGATCTCGCTGATGCCGCCGCTCTCGCCAAACTCGCCCAAACCAGCAACTTCGAAGTGCTTCCGCCAACCATCGCCGATGGCCGTCAATACACAGTGTTGGCCAATGGCGAGGATATTACTTGGCCATTACGCGCCGCCAATGTTGAACGCAATGTTTCGCAAGTCGCCGCTCAATCAGCAGTTCGCGAGGCACTTCGCGATATTCAACGCCAAATTGGCAAAGCTGGCCATGTCGTGATGGCTGGCCGGGATATTGGGGCAGTCATTCTGCCCGATGCCCAGTTGAAAATTTATCTTGATGCCTCGGTTGAGGAGCGTGCCCAACGCCGCGCCCAAGAACTCAACGCCCGTGGCCGCTCGATCAGCTACCGCGAGGTGCTTGACGACTTGACTCGGCGCGATGCCAAAGATGCCGCCAATACCTTCTTAGCCGCTGACGCGATTACCATCACTACCGATGGCCGCTCGCCCGAAGAGGTGTTTCAGGCAATTTTGGGGTTAATCGGGGTTGAAGCCCAAGCTTAATTTCGGCAAACGACGGCGTGGAGATTGCTCCACGTCGTTTTTGTTTAAGCATTGTTACATTGGCTGGGAGCAACCACAACTTTTGGCGCTTGACGATTGGCTCACAAACAAAATACTATAGCAATAGCAACGCTGATGTGGGAGGGTAATCGATGAGCCGCTTTTATCGTTTTTATCATTATCTCGCCAAAGTGCTCTTTTTTATCTTCACTCGCCGCGTGATTGTCCGAGGTAGCCAGCATATTCCCAAGCATGGCGCGGCAATTTTGGTTTCCAACCACATTAGCTACTCCGATCCAGCCACGATTATTGGTTATGTCAAACGTCATGTCTATTTTATGACCAAAGCCGAGATGTTTGACGGTGGGTTTATGGATTGGGTGATTACGAGAGCCGGGGCATTTCCGGTTCGGCGTGGCGAGGCTGATCGCACGGCGTTTCGGCGGGCACTCCAATTGCTCAGCCAAGGCCAATGCATCGGCCTCTACCCTGAGGGCACACGCTCAACCACGCGAACCTTGCAACAAGCGCGGGCTGGCGTGGTGTTGCTGGCGAAACAAAGCGGTGCGCCGATTATTCCAATTGCAATCACTGGCATGGAGCGGGTGTTTTTGGGCAAATTTCCATGGTTTGGGCGGCCAACAGTTACGATTACGATCGGCGAACCACAAACCTTGGAACAACTTGCTCAAAGCAACTTGCCAATCGCCCACCAACGCGATTATTTGGCTGAGCAAATTATGGCCCAAGTTGCAGCTCTATTACCGCAGGCCTATGGCGGCACGAATGTTAGCCAACTCAGCTATGAATAGGATGGGATGTTATGCCAACCAACGTGCCTCAACTCAGTTTTAATATCAATCTCCAAGCTGATGAACGGGTCAAGTTGATCGCCTATCGCCATTGGCTAATCTTGGCACGCAATCTGTCAATTTGGTTTACCTTTTGGTTTATTTGTACCGTGATTTTCTTGTGGCGGGTCTCGGTGGTTGGCGTTGATACCCTGAATACTGTGCTGTTTGGCGCTGGTACGATCTTTTTCGGGGCCATGATTTATAGCTATTTCGATTGGCGCAATGATGCCTTGGTCGTTACCAATCAGCGGGTTATTTCGTATAACTCGCGTTTTTTGATCAGCGTGCAGCGCAATGAGCTGTATGTGCGCGAAATTGAAGATGTAAAAACCGTCACCGAGTCGGTGGTTTCACGCTATTTCGATTATGGCGAAATTGAAGTCCAAACTGCCAGCCGTTTGCGCAACATTGCCTTCGTGGGAATCGTCAATCCTACGTTGGTACGTGACACAATTCTCGAATTTGTTGCGCCGCTCAAAGAAGTTGAGCATGTTGAGCATATTCAGCAAATCGTCAGAGCCAAAGTGCTCAAACAAGGCACAATGCCAAGCTTGCCACCATTGAGCGATTTTATTCCACCAGAACAAACTGGCCGTACACTTTTGGGCATTATTCCGCCAAGCCCCGAGGTGCGCGGCAATTCGATTATTTGGCGCAAACATTGGCTTTTTCTCTTTGTCGAGGCAGCTAACCCAATTTTGCTGTTTCTAATTATCAATTTGTCGTGGTCACTGTTGCTCGGCTACGATTTTATTCGGTCTGGTGGCTCGTTAGTATTTTTGGCAATCCTCGATATCTTTTGTCTCGGCTGGCTGATTTACGAGGTGATTGATTGGCGCAACGATGAATATATTGTCACCCCAATCAACATTATTGATATTGAGCGCAAGCCCTTGGGCCGTGAAACCAAACGGGAAACAACCTGGGACAAAATTCAGAATGTTTCGCTGAATCAAGAAAATTTATGGGCACGCATTTTGAAATACGGCGATGTCGAGCTATTTACCGCAGGTCAAAACGAAAATTTCACCTTTCGCGGGGTAGCCGCACCCGATAGCGTGTTGGCAGTCATTTCGGATTATCGCGACCAATTTGAGCAGCGGGCGCGTGACCGTGAATTTGATAGCACCTTAATGCTGTTGCAACATTATCACCAACTACAACGCGATGAACTCCAAGTGCTGTTTGATGATCATCGCAGCCATATCGAAGCCAAATTGCCGCCAACCGAGCGGTTGGAAACTGGAGTGTAATCCTAATTGGGAGTCAGAATCTGTTGTGCGAAGGAGTTTTCATGGCGCAGTCAGCCCGGTGGCGTGGGTGGTTTTGGCTTGGTTTAGGCCTAATCTGCCTACTTTGGCCCAACCTAAGTCATGCCCAAAATGCCGATGCCATCACCATCACTATCGATCAAGTTGGCTTTGATGCCCAAGGTCATGTAGCGAATGGTGGTTGGTATCCAATTATTACAACGATCGAAAATAGCGGAGCCGACCTTCAAGCCCAAGTTGTGGTTACCACAGGCTTTGGTCAGGCCGATTTGCTGCAAAATGTCGATTTACCTGGTGGTTCGCGCAAACAAGTGCGTTTACTCATGCGGGCCAATCTCAATCAAACCGTTGTCGAAATCAAAGTTATTGATGCTCAAGGCAAGCAGTTAGCCCGCAATCGCAGTAATGTGCGGGTACACGATAGCCAAGAAATTTTAGTAGGCGTATTTGGCGGGCCAGCCTCAAGTTTAGCTGGCGCTTCAGTTCCTGGCCGCCTCACCACGGTGATGCCGCTTGACCCAGCTCAACTGCCAAGCACCGATGGCGAATTGTTTAACTTTGCAGCAATCGTGCTCCAAGATGTTCAACCGACTGCCGAGCAGGCCGCCGCTCTCGAACGTTGGGTCGCAACTGGTGGAACATTGATCGTCAGCGGTGGCCCGAATAGCGCCGAACTGCCCAAAGAACTAGCCTCACTCTTGCCTGCGAGTGTTAGCCGCAGCAATAGTTCGGCGGTGTTAACCACGCTCAATGGGCGCAATACTCCCGCTTTTGCCCAAATCAACCTACGGGTTAACCAACTTCAACCAACCGCCGATGCTAGCATATTCGGCGTTGGGGCCAATAACGAAGCCTTAGTGATCAGTCGCAAGCTGGGCATGGGTCAAATCTTAGTCACAGCCTTCAATCCCAGTGACTTACCCGCCGAAGTTAATGATCGGTTGGTTTGGCCAGTGCTCTTACAACCCCAACTTTACCGCGATTGGAATGTAGCGCTCTCGCCATGGTCAATCCAGATTCGCGGCACTGATCAAAATTTGCCTTCAGTTTTAGGCTTGATGGGAATTTTGTTTGGCTACATTCTGCTGATTGGCCCGATCAATTACTTTATTTTACGACGTTTGGATCGGCGGGAATGGGCTTGGTTTAGTATTCCATTGGTTGTACTTGGCTTTGTGGGTATTATGTATTTAGCTGGTGGCGATTTACGTACTGGCAATATCAATGTCACAACGATTAACATTATCGATAGCCAACTGGGAGCCGATCAAGGCCGTCTAAGCGTCAATTATGGCTTCAATGCAGGGCGACGCGGCGCATGGAATGGCAGTATTGATGCCAATTTAATTGCTGGCAACCAACCAATGCAAGGCTTTGGCGATGAGGGTTCGGGCACAATCGAGCAAACCAACGATGGCAAAACCCGCTTGCCCAATTGGCAAAGCAACATCGGCCAAATGCAAACCCTCGCCGCGATTGGCTCAAGCGCAGTTCCCTACAATTTTGAGGTTAAAGTAGCCAAAGCCAATTCGTGGGAAGGTGCAACCATTACCAACCGGAGCGAACGCAAGGTTGAATATGCGATTCTGTTCAATGGCGAAGAAAGTATTATTTTGCCAGCACTCGAACCAGGTGCTTCGATTACGATCGATAACAGCCTTGATCGCGTTATGCAAAGCAGCCCCTATCTCAACAACAACGACCAATTAACCCAAGCCCTACAATTGCTCTGGAATGCTGGCAACGAACGCACCAACTACAGTGGACTGCCCAAAAATTCGCTGTATACCAAGCCGCATATCACGGTGCTTGATACCGAAGTGCTCAACGAAATTATGGTCGATGGGGTCGCCGCTCCGCAAAAGAGCAGCAATATCTATAATTTGTATGTTGATTTGGAGCAACGCTGATGGAATTGATCGTTGAAACCCACAATTTAACCCAGCGTTTTGGCACACACCTAGCGCTCAATCAGGTCAATTTGAGCATTCCCAAAGGCGCGGTCTATGGTTTTATTGGGCCAAATGGCGCTGGGAAAACCACCACCATGCGCATTTTGACCACCTTGCTCCAACCAACCGCTGGCGAAGCCTTTGTCAATGGCATTTCGGTGCGCCAAGATCCCGATGCAGTGCGCAAAATGATTGGTTTTATGCCTGATTATTTTGGGGTTTACGAAAGCATGCGGGTTTGGGAATATCTCGATTTCTTTGCTCATATCTATGGCATCAAACAGCCACGCCGCACGAGTTTGATTCAAGAATTATTGCAACTAGTCGATCTGACCGAAAAACACGATAGTTATGTGATGAATCTCAGCCGTGGTATGAAACAGCGCCTCAGTTTGGCCCGCACCATGGCCCACGATCCCAGCTTGTTAATTCTCGATGAACCAGCCAGCGGGCTTGACCCTCGTGCCCGAATCGAGCTACGCGAATTACTGCGCGAATTAAGCCGCATGGGCAAAACGATTATGGTTAGCTCACACATTTTGTCGGAGCTGGCCGAAATGTGTAGCCATATTGGCATTATTGAGCGTGGCACATTGCTGGCAAGCGGCCCAGTCGAACAAATTATGCAGGATTTACGCCCGCATAAATTGATCGAAGTGCAAGTGCTTGAACGAGCCATGCCAGCCTTGCAAATGCTCAAACAACTGCCAACCATCAACGATGTGCATTTAGCCAATGAGCTAGCCGATGATCAGGCAGGCGGCAAATTGGCGATCAACTTCAGTGGCACAGCCGAAGAAAGCAGCGCAATTTTGAGCAACCTGATCAGCCAAGGCTTTCGGGTCAATCACTTTGCCGAACGCCAATCCGACCTTGAAGAAGTCTTTTTGCATGTGACACAGGGAGTGGTGGCATGAAGGCAATTTTGCAAAAGGAATTTCGCTCGTATCTACGTGGCAATCGAGCGTTTACCACCCTCAGCATCTACTTATTCATTCTCAGTGGCTTGTGTGTGCTGATTTACGCTGGTCAAAGCGAAAGTGGGTTTGTCGATCGCAGTGAGATTGGCTTAAGTTTATATAGCACCGCCGCCGCCGTAGCCTTGTTTCAGCTGACCTTTTTTGCGCCATCGCTGAATGCTTCATCGTTGGGCAGCGAACGCGATCGCCAAACCATCGACGTGTTGATGGTCACGCCTGTGCGGCGCTACCAAATCATCTTGGGCAAGCTGATTGCGCCTTGTTTATTCCTCTTTTTGCTTAGTTTAGCCAGCCTGCCAATTGGCGCATTGGCCTTGCTGATTGGCGGAATCGAAGCCCGCGACCTATGGATTGCCCTAGCGATTCAATTGGTTACAGTTTTGGGCTATGGCAGCATTGGAATTTGGGGAGCTTCGTGGGCTAAAACCAGCCGTGGTGCAATGATGGCAACCCTTGGCTTAGCATTGGTATTGGCGATTGGGCTGCCGTTACTGGCGATCTTGGTCTTAGCAGTGCTCTCGAATGATCAACCATTGTTTGATTCCATCATGAACAATGGCTTTATTCGCAATCTTGGGGTTGTGGCCTTATCGTTCAGCCCGTTTTTCAGCCTGATAATGTGGATTCAGAGCGTTACCGATGGTCAAGCAACCACTTGGACTTTAGATCTCCAAGGCCAACTTGGTGGTGGCACAATTTTACAACCATGGGTTATTTCGGTGCTGCTTTGGCTAGTGCTCATCCCCTTCTTGATTTGGCGTAGCTCCAAGCAATTGCAAAAATCGGTTGCCCATTCGAGCGGCGGCTAGCAATCGTTGAGCAGCGGCATGCCCTATTGCTCATGCCGCTGCTTTCGCGGTACAATTCAGCCACATGCTGAAATCCAAGGAGGCTGGTATCGCTACACTTGTTGTGATCGAAGACCAACCAGATACGCTATTAATTATTCGGAGCACATTGCACCAACAAGGCCATCAATTACACTTCTTCCCCAATGGCCGCGTGGCGACGGCTCAAGCCGTGCAAGCTCTGCACCCTGCCCTGATTTTGCTCGATGTGCAGTTGCCAGATCAATCGGGCTTCGATTTGATTGGTTCCTTGCGCTCAATAGCTCCCTGCATTGCCTTGACAGGATTTAGTGATATGAGCATTGTTGAACGTGCCAAGGCTTTGGGCTTTTTTGGTTTTTTAGGTAAGCCAATTCGCCCAGCCTACTTTCCACAACAAATTAGCCGTTTGTTGGCTGGCGAAGCGGTTTGGGAACACACGTGGGCAGGCGATGTGCCAGTGCCAATCTTCAGCTAAACAGCAATAGAATTTGTTGTAATTCGCTGCGTTGCTGATCGCTCGCCATACTCATGGCCGAACGCAGCCATAAACGACCCTCGGGGCTTTCATAATGCAGCCAAAACTTCCACAAACCGCCGACTAACTCCAATAATTGCGTATGCTCATAGATCGCCGCCCATTGCAAACAGCCACGAATCGTTGTGTAGCTCTCGCGCAACAACGAAAGATCGTTCATCGGCGTGAGCAATTCGCCATGATCTTTGGCGCGTTCGATCGTTTGCTCCCAGCGTTGCAAAATCTGCTTAATTTCATTGGCCCAATATTGGGTAAATTCCAGCATCAATTGATGATAGACATCGCGTTCGAGCGCTACTTGCCGAGCGTAGAGCCTAATCACAATTGGCATACTAAACCGCGTTTCGCCACGGCTATCGACACTGCCCTCTAAACACGATGCATCAACCAAACCGCTAGCCACCCGCCAATTGACTTTAAAGGCTTGGGTTGCTTGGGCCAAGCTAAAATGATGTTCAAATAGTGCTAAGCGGAGGCAAGCAGCTTGAACATCATCATGCAACAACGAAAACGTATACTCAACCATTTGGCGCAAGGTGCGATGCGAGGCCGAGCCATTCGCCAACGATTCGATCTCCAGCATTTCGACGTTGGTCATGGCCAAAATATCGTTGAGCGAAACCAACAACAATTGTGAAGCGGCAATTTCAATCGCCAAGGGATGCCCCGCCAACCGCTGGACAATTTGCTCAGTTTGACGGCGCTCAACCTGACGGTTCAAATCGCGAGCACGTTGCTCAAACAACAAAATGCCTTCTTCGAGGCTCAAGGCTGGCACGGGAAAGCGTCGTTCGCCATTGATGCTCAAGGCAATTTGCGTGGTGGTAATAATCGAAATATTGCCAAAATTGAGCAATGGCAGCAGCATCTCAGCAACTGCCCGAATATGCTCACAATTATCGATAATCAAGACCGTGCGGCGATTGGATTGCTGAATATAACTGGTTAAATCGGCTTTCGGGTCGCCGAGCCAGCGATTAAGCAAGGCATGCCAGCTATCATGCACCGTATATTCATTGCGTAAATCGATAAAAACGACTTCTTGGGCAAAGCCAGCATTAGCAATATAGCTAGCGAGGGCAATCGCGAGGCGGGTTTTGCCGATCCCACCAATGCCATGCAAGGTTACTAGGCGATATTCGCGGCAAAGCTCAAGCAACTCTTGCAACACTGCTTGGCGGCCAACCAACGGCGTAAGCGGAATCGGCAGACCAATGATCGTGGTAGGACGCAGGCTAGGCAGATGATCGAGCAAATGGCGTAATTGCTCATAAAAACGGCCACGTTTGGCATAGTAGGTGCTATCGGCCATATTAAGATTTGCAGCTTTTTGGCTTTCTGTGGTATAACGATTTACCTGCTGTTCAAAGAAGGCAAGTGCATCAACATCGTGGCTCATGCCATCGCGCAACGTTTGCACAACTACCTGCCGACCACCATGATTATCGACCCACTGCTGCAACGTTTGCGATAACATCTCGCCGCGGAGTAATTGGCGGAGCATTTTATTTGGCCAAGGATGTGGCATGGAACAGCCCTCTGGTCTAACCTACGACCCACCAGCCAGCCAACTGCTCTCCTTGCAGCAGGCGGCGGCCTATACCCGTGAATATTACCCGGCTCAATCGCTCACCGAAGGCACCTTGCGCGTTTACCTTAATAAAGGTAAAATCCGTGGCATCAAACTTGATCGCTATTGGTACACAACGGCAGCTGAGCTTGAGCGCTATCTTTCTCAACCAACATCAGCCACAATCACCCAACCCTCAGTTACGGATTCGTAATTTCTCCAAGATTCTCCCGCCAAACTCTAGACACAATAAAGAGAGATATTGCACTCTCTTGGTTTGATTGTATGCTATCGTAGCATTATCGACGATTAATTCAACCAACAACTTAATAAAGCACCGAGCCAGTGCGAATGTGGTTGCGCATAGCATCATTATATCCGACTATCGATTTCAACGAACAGTCTGTGCTAGGCAAATAGCCAAATTCAAGCGTCGCAGCACTCCATCGGTCACCACTAGGAGGTCTCATGGTCGCCAGCCGTGCGCTCTGTAGCTGTAGAGGGCTACATTGCCAGCCATTGCAAACCCACAGTGGCCGTTGTAACACTGTTACACCAGCCGCCATCAATCTATCGTCAACGCTTGTGGGAGAGAAGAACAATGGAGTAGGTTGGAAGAATGCCAATAGTCCGCTTGTGGGAGCCTAGATAATTTACCGAGGAAGAATAAACAGGCAGGCCGCCGTGAGAAGCAGCCTGCCTGTTATCATTTAACGCCCAAGCAGCTGTTGCACACGTTGCTCGAACGCAGCTTCGCTCATCGCCCCAATCCAGCGATCAACCTCTTGACCATGCTGAAATACCACCATTGTGGGCAAACCACGCACACCTAAACGGCTGGCATATTGCACGTCTTCGTCGGTATTGATTTTGGCAACCACAATTTCGCCTGCATAGCGCTGTGCCAACTTGGCCAAAATTGGCGCAATCACGCGGCAATGCCCACACCAAGGTGCCCAAAAATCGACAATGACTGGCGTATCCGATTGCAATACCTGCGTTTCAAAGCTGGCATCGCTAACCTGAACTGGCTGATCAATCACGGTTTGCATGAACGCGACCTCCACTTGACAGCTATTGCATGATTACAGTAGCTCGTTGGCAGTCTACAAGTTCAAGTTAACTGGAAGTCAAGCAGCAATTTCAGGGGTCGGCATATGCAACAACTGAGCATCAGTATGGTCGCCAAACAGGCGGGCATCAAAGCCTCAACCATTCGTTATTATGAAGAAATTAATCTATTGCCGCCTGCTGCTCGCCAGAATGGTCGGCGTTATTACGATCAACAGATTTTCGAGCGTTTAGCGTTTATTCGCACAACCCAACGCCTTGGCTTTAGCCTCAACGAAATTCAATTGCTATTTCAACATGAACAGCAACAGGCTCCGTTAGCAGGCTTATGGCGGCAATTAGCCAAGCAAAAGTTGGCCGATCTCAGCCAATTGCTCGAACAAGCCAGCCATGTGCAACAATTACTCCAGCGCGGGCTACGTTGTCGCTGCGCCACCCTTGAAATGTGTGTCCATTGTGTGTTACAACATTGTCAAGATTAAATCGTGAAACCTTTTGATACTGTGTCTACGTATAACGCCTTAACAAATCGATCAACTTAGGAGGATGTGCATGTTCCGTAAATTGCTCGCCAGCGTTGGTATTGGCAATGCTCGTATCGAAACCCATCTCCACAATAATACAACCGCTCCAGGTGGCACGATCACTGGCGAAGTGCATATTATGGGCGGTGATGTCGAACAAGATATCGAGGCACTGTATTTGTTTTTGGTCGCTCGCTATACCCGCGAGTACGACGATAGCAAAATAACCCAAGATCACACGATTGGGCAATATCCACTGACGCAGCGGTTTCAGCTTCAACCAGGCGCTCAACAACGCATTCCCTTTAGCATTAATTTGCCGCTCGATACGCCCTTGACCATGGGCCATCAACCGGTCTTTATTCGCACTGGTTTATCGATCAGTGGCGGGGTCGATGCAGGTGATGTTGATCAATTGCAGATTCAGCCGCATCCTTCGCAAGCAACGATTATTCAGGCCATCCAACAAATTGGCTTCCAACTTTATACCGTGCATAACGAATACAATTCACGCTGGCGCGGCCCCTATCCATTTGTGCAAGAGCTTGAATTCAAGCCTTATGGCCACCAAAGTTTCCATATCGAAGAATTAGAGGTTGTGCTCGATTTGCAAGATTATGGGGTCGATGTCTATTTGGAAATCGACAAGCGTTTGCATGGCTTTGCTAAGCTGTTTGCCGATTTTGATCTCAACGAGCGTTACGCGAAGTTGACCTTTACCCATGCCGATATTCAACGCCCTGATTTGGCCCATATCATCAGCCAAACCATCCAATCGCGCATGCGCCACTAATTCCCTCACCCCCTAGGCCTCTCATGTCAAGGGTAGGTTTTAACGTTCCCCACCTCCAACCCCTCTCCTACTGCGGCGGGAGAGGGGACGGGGTGAGGGCATGCACCCAAATCCATCATGTCGCTAACCTAAAACATATTGCGCCAAGGCTTTGTGCAATAAATTACGCAGCATCTGGCCAAAATGGCGATTCAGATCGGCTGGCAATAAGGCTAATTCTTTGGTCAGCGGCTGTGGTTGCCAGCCTTGAATCACCAACATCAAGGCCGCCTTCTGAAATTCAGTCAACACGGCTTTGGCTAAATCGCCGCCTAAGCACCAAACCTCAAATTTTTCTAAACCCTCAGCCGTTTGACGGTCATGCAAATCGACCAACGAATAAATATCAATATTCGTCCAGAGTGCCCCAGCCTTGGCTTGCTCCAAAAGATGTCCACCATGAAACACGATTAAATCGCGGAAACCCTCGCCCCCAGCCACACAAAACACCGCATCAAGCGCCGCCAATTGCTCAGGATGGCGTTTGGCAAAATGTTCAAGCGCCACTTCGATACTGCGCAGGTAGGCGGGCAAAACATACGGCTTGCTAGCTTGGGCATATTCAACAATCCGATGCGCCAAATTCGGCAATAATACTTCGCGCAAACTAGCCAACGCCGCCATAATTGCAGGCAATTGAGCAGCATCAAACGACGATTCAACCCCAATTGCGTTGATGCCTGGATAGATTGTCGCCAGATGTTCGCCATATTTTTTGGCATACACTGCATGCATGCCATGGCGTGGGCAGCCACCACGTTCGACTCCAGGCCCACGAAAATGCGCTCGGATCGGCGCAAACAGAATATAACTTGCTTGCAATTGTTCAGCAATCTGCAGATCGTTCATCGCAGCAGCCCCCTTTTGAGCATTCACACACTAGCCATACTATAGAGCATAATCGCCCCAAACCTGGCAGAGTTTTCAGATTTCTCAGGCCAACTTCAGCCGCAAACTATGGTTTTTGGCCCACCACAGCGCTATACTCACCATAGCTATTTGATGTTGGAGGGATTTATGTTTCGTCGAATAACTCTGAGTTTTTGCTTATTAATTGTCAGTTTGAGTTTCGTGCCCCAACGCCCAAGTTATGCTGCATTTACTGATGGTTTTGCCGATTCGGCCTTTCGCCAACGCTGGCAGCGTGCCGATCAAGCAGTGGCCGAAGGTCAAACCAGCCGTTCGTGGGTTTGGGGTCAAAACATCGGCCCACGAATAATCGAGCGCTATCAGCAATCGCCCCAAGCCAGCCGCCTCGTGCAATATTTTGATAAAGCTCGCATGGAAATTAGCCAGCCCGCTGCTGATCGTACCAGTGAGTGGTTTGCCACCAATGGTTTGTTGGTCGTTGAACTGATCAGCGGCCAGATGCAAACAGGCGATCAACGCTTCGAACCACGGACAGCAGCTAATGTGCCAATTGCTGGCGATCCTGCTAGCTCAAGCCCAACCTATGCTAGCCTTGCGCCAATCGCGACCACCAACGGCGATCATCGCAGCGAAAATCGCCAAGGCCAACGGATTAGCAGCCTGCTCGCGGCAAACGGCCAGATCAGCGATCAGCCAAATTTGGCAACTGCCAACACCACCATCGTGCAGTATGAAAGCGTCACGGGCCATAACGTGCCCAAAGTATTTTTCGATTTTCAGCAATCGTTAAGCACTGTAACCAATGTGTTAGGGACGTTTGGCTACCCAATCACCGAGGCATACTGGATCGACACAACGATTAACGGCCAAGCCCAACGCGTGCTATTCCAAGCTTTTGAACGCCGTGTGCTGACCTACAATCCCAATAATTCGGCGAATTGGCAAGTTGAAATGGGCAATGTGGGCAGTCATTACTATCGCTGGCGCTATACCACGCCAATGTATTATTTTCAGGATAGCAGCATTGCGGCTAAAGTTTCTGAGGCTGGCACATTGGCCATCAATACCGAAGGCTATCAGCCAGCGCTGGTCGATAGCCTACCCAACGATCCAATTTACCCCTACAAACGGATTGATCGCAGCAAAATCACAGGCTATCAACCCAAACATTATCGTTTGCTCAAGCTTGAAAATCGTTATGTCACGCTAACGATCTTACCAGAACTGGGCGGACGAGTTTATCAGCTGATCAACAAAGCTACAGGCCAGAACTTGCTCTATCAAAATCCGGTGATCAAAGCCAGTCATTTAGGTCAACGGGGTTGGTGGCTGGCCGCAGGTGGTATCGAATGGGCCGCCCCAACCGAGGAGCATGGCTACCTCGAATCCGAGCCATGGGATTATCGCTTGGAGCAAACCAACGAGGCCGCACGGGTGATCGTTTCAACAACCGAGCGCCACACTGGCATTCAAATTGAAATCACGATTGAGCTAACCAACGATAGCCAAATTGTGAATATGCGCGGCAATTATCGCAACCCAACTGCTAGCCCACAACCATTTCAATTTTGGATGAATGCCATGATCGCACCTGGCGGGATCAACCATTTGCAACGTAGCCTACATTTTGCCGTGCCAACCCAGCAGATGATTGTGCATGCAACGCAAGATGCAGCGCTGCCAGCACCACAACAAACGATCAGCTGGCCTACTTTCAATCAGCGTGATCTTAGTCGTTATGCCACCTGGAACGGCTACATTGGCCTCTTTGCCGCCGACAACCTGAGCGGAAAATGGGCTGGCGTGTACGATCCAGCGCTCAACCAAGGCTTGATGTTGGTTGATCTTGATCCAAACTTGCCTGGGATTAAAACCTTTGCCTTTGGCGACCAATTTGATCGCAGCCTCTATACGACCGATGGCAGCGATTATGCCGAACTATGGCATGGTGCACAAGCCACATTTTGGGATTACCCAAGCCTAGCCGCAGGCCAAAGTCGTTCGTTCGAGGCCCATTGGCTGCCCTTGCACGATTTGGGCGATTTGAGTGCGGGCAATCGTTATGGCGCGGTTGGCTTGCAAATCAGCAGCAACGGCAATGTGAGCGTGGCAATTCAGCCAAGCCAAGCCTTCGTTGCAACGCCAATTCGCATTAGCAAGGCAGGCCAAACGCTCTGGCAAGGCACGTTTGATCTCAAGCCGCAACAGCCACTACGGATTGAATTAACCCAAAATATTACGCGTGGCGAGCTGCTTGCAATCGAATGGGCTGGGCAAACTCAGCAAATCGTTGTTCCTTAGCAAAAATCTGTTTTTAACAACCACGAAGTTTATTTTTTGATCCACGAAGGACACGAAGGTTAGGTTCTTAGCCACGAATTGCACGAATAAGCTATGCATCCCTCATCCTTCATAATTCCCTTTGCGCCTCTGCGTTGAAACCTAGCCCCTGACCTGCAAAGAATCCGCAAGCTGGGGCTAGCTCAAAGATTTTGACAAACCAGCGCCGCTTCCGTATACTAGCGCTCAAATAAAATCTATTTAATCCGACTAAATTGATTTTATTCTACATAATCATATAACCAAACGTCGAGCATATATGGAAGGATCGAGCAGCATGAGTGCAGCACAACTGCCCAAGGTCAGCGGCGAAGCCCTAAATCTCACCAAATCGATGGAATTGTTAGTCCAAGCCGAAGCGATTGTTCCAGGAACAACCCAATCGTTGATGAAACGGCCTGAGCAATTTGCCTATGGTTCGTTTCCAGTTTTTATTGATCATGGCGATGGCGCGTTGGTAACCGATGTTGATGGCAATCAATATATCGATTTTATTTGTGGCTTGGGTGCAACCACCTTGGGTCACAACCATCTAGCAGTGGTCGAGGCAATTCGCAATAACTTGGATAAAGGGCTGATTCATTCGCTGCCCACCGAAGTTGAGCTACGCGCAACTCAAGCATTGATCGATATTATTCCGAATGCTGAAATGGCTCGCTTCTTCAAAACTGGGGCTGATGCCACTTCGGCTGCTGTGCGTTTGGCTCGCCACCTGACCAAGCGCGAACGGATTATCACGGTCGGCTACAATGGTTGGCACGACCATTTTATGTATTACACTCCTGGCGTGCCCGCAGTGCTCAGCCAATACACCGAACAAGTATCGTTGATGGCTCCCCACGAAAAGCCCAACTTGATCGCTGCCATCAACAACCATGGCGATCAATTGGCCGCCGTGTTGCTTTCAATGCCCTACAAACACTGCTTGGATGCTGAGTATTTGAACGAAGTTAAGGCTGCTTGTCATGCAGTTGGCGCATTATTTGTGCTCGATGAAGTGGTAACGGGCTTCCGCTTGGCGTTGGGTGGGGCGCAAGAATTCTATGGCGTTGATGCAGATTTCGTCTGTCTCTCAAAGGGCATCGCCGCAGGTATGCCACTTTCTGCGATTACTGGACCCAAAAAGCATCTCGAACGCTTATCCGATTTGCAAGTTTCAACCACCTTTGGCGGCGAAATGCTCTCGCTGGAAGTTTGCTACGAAGTGATTAACATCTATCGCAACACTAACTATTTTGAGCATGTGGCCAAGCTTGGTCAACGCTTGCGTGAAGGCGTGAACGCCAAAGCTGAGGCGCTTGGAGTGGCATTGCGCGTCTGTGGCTATGATGCAATTCCCTTCTTCTCCTTTGCACCTGATATGCCAACCCATGCTCGTTTGATGGAAGCCTTGTTGGGCACATTGGCCAAACGTGGAGTCATTTTGCGTCGCGATGTCAACTTCTTGACCAGCGCCCATACAGTTGAGCAAATTGATTTCACGATCGAGGCTGTCGCCCAAGGTTTACAAGAATTGCTTGATCGCGGCATTATCGAATCGACCAACGGCAAAGAACAAGCTGCTGGCTAAATTGATTGATCCACGAAGGACACGAAGGGCACGAAATTAAGGATTAGCGTTACTAAGAGCAATTCGCAATCTATAAAACAGAGGTGCAGGGGCTATTTTCCCTGCACCTTAAATATTTTAGATTAACTAAATCCCCATACCACCAGTTACCTCGAGAATTTCGCCGTTCACATAATTAGCCAAGCTCGAAGCTAAAAAGACCATCGGGCCAGCCGCTTCTTCCGGTGTACCAGCCCGCCCCATGGGATGAAACATGGTAATTCCAGCCATGAGATTTTCGGGCACACCAAGTTTAATCGCCTGATCGCCGCGTTGAATCGTCTCGCCCTGCTCTTTGGCAGCGGTCAAGCGAGTTTCAATAAAGCCATAGCAAACCGCATTGGTTTGGACATTAAAACGGCCCCATTCCTTGGCAAGAGTTTTGGTTAGGCCAATCACACCTGATTTAGCCGCCGAATAATTGACCTGCCCAGCATTGCCATACACGCCCGAAACCGAAGAAACATTGATAATTTTACGGGCTTTGGCCGCGCCATGAGCCTTAATTTCGGCTTTGGCGGTATCGCGCAAATAGGGAGCCGCTGCCCGAATCAGCCGAAAGGGAGCCGATAAATGCACATCGAGCATGGCTTGCCATTGGGCATCATCCATGGTGTGCAACACGCCATCCCACGTATAGCCAGCATTGTTGACCAATACATCTAAGCCGCCGAAGTGCTCCAAAGTGGCGGCAATTGCTTGCGGCGCAAATTCAGCACTGGTCACATCGCCAGCAAACGCTAAGGCTTGGCCGCCAGCAGCTTTTAATTCAGCCGCTAATTGCTCAACGGGCGCAGCATCCAAATCGCACAAGACTACCCGCGCCCCGTGTTGGCTAAACAATCGCGCTGCCGCCGCTCCAATCCCACGCCCAGCCCCAGTAATTAACGCCACTTTCTCGGCCAATAACGCCATTGTCTACCTCCAAAAACAGCTAGTATATGGAGATCATACTAAACCTTGGGCCAAAATGCCATTGAGCAATTGCTAATGCTTGTTTTAGGCGTTACTTCCATTGTTTAACGTGATCATCGTTGGTATGTTTGCCACTGGATCGTTTGGCTGCCGATTGGTCGAAGGCTTCTTGAATCGCTTGGACGGTTCGGGCATGGCTAGCACGAATCCGTTGGCTCGTCTGATGATTATCGCCAAAAACTTTTCGGCTAATGGTCAATGCCTGGGCATGCAACTCTAACGCTTCGCGGTATTGGCCGCGCCGCTCCAATGCCACCGCCAAATTTGCCATAGCAGTGATCGTATCGGCATGCTCTGGGCCAAACACCAATTCACGAATCGTCAGCGCCCGTTCATACAAGGCCTGCGCGTCAGTATAGCGTTTTTGTTCGATCAGCAATCCCGCCAGATCGTTCAGGCTAGAAGCAACGTCGGGATGTTCTGGCCCCAAGGCGGTTTCGCGAATTGCCAACGCCTGTTGATAGAATGGCAGAGCTTGTGAATATTTGCCTTGATGTTCCAACAAGCGGGCCAAACTGTTCAAACTTGCCGCAGTATCGGGATGCTCTGGCCCTAAAGTTTTTTTCCATACCTTCAGTGCTCGTTCCTGTAACACCTGCGATTCGGCATAGCGCCCTTCGCGCTCCAAGGCTACCGCCAGATTGTTGATACTAATCGCGGTATCGGGGTGCTCTGGGCCTAAGGCTGCTTCCCAAACTACCAATGCTTGTTCAAGCATCGCCAAGGCCTCGGCATTCTGTCCTTGTCGCCCTAAAGCCGAGGCCAGATTGTTCATACATCGCGCGGTATCAGGATGCTCTGGGCCAAAAGTGACATTCCAAATCCCCAAAACCTGCTCATACAAGGCCTGCGCCTCGGCATAGCGCATTTGCTCCAAACGAATACCTGCCAAATTATTCATCATGCGGGCAGTATTTTGATGCTCTGGCCCTAAGACCTTTTGCATAATCGCCAAGCCCCGTTCATACCAGCGCTCGGCCTCACCATAAACGCCACGCAAGTGCTCCCAATAGCCCAGACTATTACACAAACGCGCGACCCGTTCATCCTCACGCGCCAATGCTCGCACGGTCACATGGCGCAAATGTGGCTCAAGTGGCAGCATCTGCTTTGGCACACGCGTGGCACTAATTCGCACAGCATGCTCGTTAATTCGATATTCGGCCAGTTCGCGGATTTGTGCTGAGCCGCGATGAACCTGAACAACTTGCGCCAACAAACGATGCACAACCAGCGCCTCGCTCCCATCAATTAATCCACGTTGCTCCAACAATTGCAGCGCTGCGAGTGCAGTTTCAGCATTCGTTTCATCGGGAACAAAATCGAGCACAAGCTGACGGGGGATTGGCACACCTGGCGCACACCAAGCCGCACCATCCAACATATCTAAGGCCAACATCTCCAGTGCATTAGCCGAATCAAACTGGTGCAAACTGAGCATAAACGTCGCTTCAACATCTTGTTCATGGCGGGTTGGCGAGGGCAATCCCGCACCACCTTTGAGCGAATGATGAGTAACCGCCAAATCCTGGCGATATTGAGCAACACTCTGTTGATCATAAGTATTGAGGTAGCTGCCTGCAAGCTGCAAGGCCAACGGCAAATGCCCAAGATCGGCGGCAATTGCCTCGGCTTCAGCAGTTGTCAGGCGTGGGCAAAGCTGTTGTAGTAAGGCACGGCTTTCGGCAGGAGCCAAAACTCCAAGCCGAATCGCGCTCATCGTTGCTAATTGATTGCGGGCGGTCACCAACACCCGACAACCGCCCAACGTCGGCATCCAACGCTCAAGGATCACTGGATCTTCACAATTATCGAAAATGAGTAGGCGCGGCAGCGGCGCTTGCCATGCTGCTAAAACGTGTTGCACCTGGGCATCAAGCGTCAAACCTGTTGGATCGATCGCCAGCGCCTCGGCACATGCAGCAATTTGATTTTCAACCTGCTCAGGATCAGCGCAGTTGATCCAAAATACGCCGCCGTGGAAATAGCTGCCATAGCGATAGGCAAACTCAGTGACCAAGCTGGTTTTGCCAATTCCGCCAAGGCCAGTTGCCACGGCGGGCAGCACAATCGTAGGCTGAGCATGGCTAAGCGCGGCGGCCAGCGCCAACAATTCTTGCTCACGCCCAACAAACGTGCTACTTGATTCAAATGGTAGTCGCGAGGCCGCTGGTTGATCGGCACGCGGGGCAGGCACAGTTGTCAGTGGCAACGAGGCGACCGCCGCTAGCGCTACAACCAGCGGGTCAAGCGGCTCAGCCAGCTCAACAGCAATCGTCTGGCCTGCATACACGATTGTCGCATGGGATTGAGCGCTCGATTGATCAATTAGCAGCGATAAAGGAGCATCATCAAGTAGCGTTGGTTTACCTGCCAACATCGCACCAAACGCCGCTTCAATGGTCAGGCGATCAGCGGCAGGCGACACAGCAAGCACAGCATCAACGAGCAATCCAATTAGGGCTGGCATCTCCATAGGGAATCCTCACATCACGAGTAAGCGGGGGTCTCACTCTACAAAGATCCTTGTTGATCATATTTCTGGCATAATTTGACTAAAATTGAGCAATCATTCAACTAAATTACGAGAGCCAATGAGGTAAACCGATGGCAACAACCTTAGAACACTATGATCAGGCAGGTTTAGAACTTGAAGGCCAAATCTTTTACGAGCCAAATTGGTATTTGTTAAGGGTTGCGGCTGAAGCTCATGCCAGCCTATTGTATTTGGTCGAAACCGCCAATATTGCCTGCAAACCTGCTGCTCGTCCACATATTTCGGTGATCAAGGGCGAAGCTCCCAACCGCAACCAAGCCGATTGGGGCGTGGCATTTGTCGGCGAGACAGTCAGATTTCGCTATGTGCCAGTGCTACAAGCTGAAAACGGCCTACATTTATGGATTGATTGCCACAGCCCAGGCTTGTGCACGATTCGTGAACATTTTGGTTTGCCAACCTTGCGGCGCAACGATGGAGCTTATTTGGTCAATTTCCATCTGACGCTTGGCCGCCGCAAAAAAGCGGTTACGCCACAGCTGCGCCCGCAACTACGGTTATCGCCACAAAGCCATATTGATCTTGAAACTGGAATGCAACACCTGTGAAGAATACAAGATTGTGGTTAAAACAATTCAGCCGCCACAATTGGCGACTGAACGGCTGCCCCACCAAGATTTATACTACGCTACCCGACCCTACCAACGTGAAGAAGTTCGTTGCTTTTGAAAACAATCGCGGCAATAGACCGGACGGCCTTGAGTTGGCTTGAAAGGCACTGTCGTGGTACGCCCACACTCAGCACACACCGTATCGTACATTTCGCGTGAAGCTTGGCCAGCAGCATCGCGGCGATTGCCACCACCGAAGCTAGAACGCCCACCACCACCAAAACTATCGCGACCGCCATACTCGCGGCTGCGCTCGCGACCACCACCAAAACTGCTATCTCGGCTAAATGATGAGCGGCTACTTGGCTCGCTCCGCTGTTGTTTTTTGCTTTGACGACATTGAGTACAGCGACGTGGTTCGTTGGTAAAGCCTTTTTGTGCGTAAAACTCTTGTTCACCAGCAGTAAAAACGAAGTCATTCCCGCAATCGACACAGACGAGGGTTTTGTCGGTGAAACTCATAGGATTCCTTCCAAAAAAGGTTAAGACCAGATTTCGGGGTGAAAGGGTTCGGGTCAACGCAAAACTCAAGCGAGGAAGCCGATTGCGTGTGGGGCAGCAGAGCTACATTTGAGCTCGCGACCAAAACATTCACTTGCGGCCAGTATATCATAGCTAAAACGCTGTGCAAGCCACTTTTTAGGCAATTTTAGCCCTTCAGAATGGGCTAAAATCATTCTTTAGTTGCAATTTTTAGCGCTTGAGCCAGCATGGAGTTTTGCTATAATCAATCCAAGATCGCTAGATTGTCCAAATGTTCAAAGGAGCCAACGAGTGGCACGCACCGCCGATCCGCACCGCCGCGAAGCAATTCTCCGCGCTGCCCGCGAAATTTTTATGGAACAAGGCTATACCAAAGCCCGCATGCTCGATATTGCCGCCCGCGCCGAGATGGCTACTGGCACGCTTTATCTTTATTTTGATTCTAAGCAAACCCTCGCCATGGCGCTGGCTGATTCCGTTTTAGAGGGTTTGACCGAGGTGATTTTGCCGATTTTGGCGCTTGAATCAACCCCAACCATGATTCGCGCATGCGTGCAAACGGCGATTCGCTTTTCGCTGCAACATACCGATTTATTTCGCTTGTTGGGGCTAGAAGCTGGCTTGAGTATCGAGGTTGAACACCAACAGCCTGCTCGCCTCCGTTTGCACGCCCTGCTGGCCGAAGCACTAGCTCAACGCATGCAGCAAGGCACAATCTATACCTATCAACCACTGGCTTTGGCCGAAATTCTGGCGGGCTTGATTGAATGGGTTGTGACCATGGCCATGATTCGCGGTGAAAGCGATGTCAGCCATTACGAACCAACCTTATTGCAATTTATTGAGCAGGCCTTACTACCACCAAACCCAACCCACTAACCTAGCGCGTTTCAAGCTACGACAACGCCTCAAGCCCAGCCAAATAGGGGATGCAAAGTCCTACTGCACAAAAATATCCAGATATGCTATGATAAGGTGCAACCACACCTCAGCCATTAGGTATCCGAACCATGCGTGCATTCTTTACTCCAGCCACATGGCTGATGAAACGCCTAACCTATCCCCAAAAATTTGGGTTATTGAGCTTGGTTTTCGCCATTCCATTAACCTTTTTGCTGAGTGCCCAATTAACTGAAATTCAACGCCAAATTAATTTCACGCGGAGCGAACTAACTGGCACAACCTACCTGCAACCGCTACGTGAAATTTTGCAAGATATTATCGAGCAACAATTAATCGCCGAGCAATATCTTGGTGGCGATCAAGCATTTTTAACCCCACTTTTGCTTAAAAACGAAGAGCTTGCCCAACATCTTGAGACATTTAAAGCCTTCGATTTACAATATCAGGATCGTTACGATACCCAAACGCAAGTCACAATTCTTTTTAATGAATGGGAGCGGCTGCAAGCTCAATTAACCTTACGCAGTGTTCCCGATAGTAATGCCGCCCACGATCGGCTAATTCAGGCGGTTCGCGCATGTATGCAGCGTATCGGTGATCAATCAGGCTTAATTCTCGACCCAAACATTGATAGCTATTATTTAATGAATGCCTTGATTGAAACCTTGCCAGCCCATCAAGCTGCTACTGCGCGGGTTGCTGGCGCTGGTGGTAATGCAATCACTCGTGGCACGGTCAGCAGCGAAGAAAAAAACACGCTGACGGTCGTCAATAGCCAACTCCAAGAAACCAATACCAAAATTAACTATAGCTTAGGCGTAGTATTTAGCAATAATGAAAGCTTACGTCCATTACTAGAAAGTGCAGTCCGCACCTTTATTCAGGCGACTGAAGAATTAAGCTTCCAAATTATTTTGCAAGTGATTCGCGTTGAAACTCCAACGATTGATCCAAGCATTTTTCGCCAAGAAACTGAGCGCACCCTCAATGCAAGCTTTAGCCTATGGGATCAAACATCAATTCAGCTTGATAATGTGCTCAACCAGCGTATTGGCCAAGCTCAAAATCGTCGAATCTTTTTCATCAGCCTGATTACGATTCTTGTCTTAGTGGCAGTATATCTCTTCCTTGGCTTCTATCGCGCAGTAATGGATACAGTTCGCGCTTTTCAACAGGCAGCTGGCAGTATGCTAAGCTCAAATACCTTGAGCAATGTAGCAATTGATACCCGCGATGAATTAGGCCAAGTTGCAACGTCGTTTAACTCAATCGCCAGCGCCATGGTCGAATCGAGCAGCCAACGCCAAGCCATCGTTGATCACGCTGCCGAAGCAATTATTACCTACGATCAACAAGGCATTATTCGCTCAGCCAATCGCGCTGCCGAACGCATTTTGGGCCGCAACGTCGATCAACTAAATATTGCCGAAGTGCTGGGAGTCGAATTAGCCAACATCCAACAACAAACCACGACCTATGAGTTTGATGTACGCTTACCAACCAATGAGATTCAACCGGTTGAAATGGTGTTGGGCACAATGCAGCTCGGCGAGCAGCAACTCTGGATCGCCTTCCTGCGTGATATTCGCATCCGCCGCCGCACAGAGCAAGAACGCAATCGGCTGCAAGATGAGATTATTCGTGGCCATGCCGCCGTGCTCGCTCGCCTGAGTGCTCCATTAATTCCGCTCAGCGATAATGTGGTAGTCATGCCGTTGGTCGGGGCGCTTGATGGTGAACGTTTACAGCAAATTACCAATAATTTGCTCGAAGGATTGTCGAACCAACGGGCGCGGGTGGCCTTGCTCGATATGACGGGCGTACCAAATGTTGATCGTGAAGTTGCCAGCCGTTTGTTACGTGCCGCCCAAGGCATTCGCTTACTTGGCGCAGACCTCATTTTGACCGGAATTCAGCCCGATGTGGCCCAAGCATTAATCAGCGTGGGCGGCGATCTCAGCGACCTCCAGACCTACCCCACCTTGCAACAAGGTATTCGGATGGTGCTGCGCAACCTAGCGTAACCCCAGCCATCCAATCCACGTACCAGCAACGAACCTATCTTAACGCCTCACAAAGCGCTACAATAGAGCTTGACAGTTTAAGGAGAATAAGCTTATGCAACGCTTCTTCCGTAGTTTTCTAATCGTTATTATGCTGGTGCTTGCAGCTTGTGGCGAGGCAGCCCAACCTACCACCACCACTAACCAAACCAGCGGGCCAGTTGTAGGCGCAAATGATCTACTGATTAGCATCACCTACAGCCCAGAGAAAACCAAATGGCTTGAAGAACGCATCACCACTTTCAACAACCAAAATGTGCAATCCAACGGCAAACGGGTCATCGTTGAGGGCAAAGAGCTTTCCTCAGGCACAGCCCGCACTCAAATTCGCGCTGGCCAACTTCAGACAACAATCTGGACACCTTCGGCCTCTACCTGGCTGGAAGTGTTGAAGAAAGAAAGTAATAATCCCACGATTGCCGAAGCCGATCCTCAATCGTTAGTGCTCACACCAGTGGTTATTTCGATGTGGAAACCAATGGCCGAAGCCATGGGCTACCCGGGCAAAGAGGTAGGCTGGTCGGATATGTTGGCGCTGATTCAGGATACCGAGGGCTGGGGCAAATTCGGTCAACAAGATTGGGGCCGCTTCTCGTGGGGCCACACCGACCCCGACATTAGCACCACCGCGCTTTCAACCGTGCTGGCTGAGTTGTATGCAGCCAACGGCAAAACCAGCGATTTGACGGTCGAAGACATCAATCAAGAAAAAAGCCAACAATTTTTGCGTGATTTAGCCCAAGGCATCAAGCACTATGGCTCAAATACCTTGGTGTTCAGCCAAAACATGCAAAAATATGGCATGGCCTATATTTCAGCCTTTCCGATGGAAGAAATTACCCTGATTGATTTCAACAAACAGGCTCCCAATGTCCCGTTAGTGGCAATCTATCCCAAAGAAGGCACGTTTATTCACGATAATCCCTTTATTGTGATGAGCGATGCAACTGCCGACCAAAAAGCTGCTGCCAGCGTTTTCTATGATTTCTTGCTTACGCCTGAAAGTCAAAATTTGGCCATGCAGCAAGGTTTTCGGCCAGCGAACGTTGATGTAGCGTTGGCATCACCATTAACTGCCCAATTCGGCGTAGATCCCAATCAACCACGGAATTCGTTGGCAACCCCACCAGCCGATGTGATTGTGGCTGCCAAAAATGCTTGGGCTAATAATCGCAAGCCCGCCAATATTATGTTGGTGGTCGATAGCTCTGGCTCGATGCGCGACGACGACAAGATGGATCAAGCCAAACTTGGGGTTGAGGTGTTTCTCAATCGCTTGCCAAGCAAAGATAACGTCGGCATGATCGGCTTCTCATCAAGCCCAGCCGTGTTGGTGCCATTGGCAACTCGTAGCGAAAACATGGCTAATTTGCAAATGCAAACCCAAGGACTCGTGCCCGATGGCAACACCTCGCTCTACGATGCGATCGATTTGGCTCGTCAGGAATTGGAAAACCTCAAACAACCTGATCGGATTAACGCGATTGTGGTGCTAAGCGATGGTGCTGATACGGCCAGCCAGCTTTCAATCGATCAAATGCTCGGTAATTTTGGCGAATCGAGCATTCAAATCTTCCCGATTGCCTATGGTGCTGATGCTGAAACTTCAATTTTGCAACAAATTGCCGATTTCTCCCGCACCGAGTTGGTTCAAGGTAGCACTGGCGATATTGATAAAATCTTCGAAAATTTGAGCCGCTACTTCTAAAAATAAGCGCGGTGGGGTTGGAATCAACCCCACCGCGCTTATTTAGCCGAACTAGTTGCCCTAGTAAACAAAGATAATAAAGATAAAGGTGATCACGAAGGCAGCCGCTAGCAAGCCAACTCCCAGCCAACTCATAATTCGCGACCAATCGCGGAATACTCGCGACTCTTCTTCGCTAATGCTATTTTTGAAGCCGAGCAAATGCAAGGTAAACAGATCGCTTGGCAATTCGCCTGGCTCTTCGACGATCACTGGCACACTGGGCGTATCTGCGTCGTTATCATCATTATAGAGCTTGACCACATCGCCATCATCAAGCTGTTGGCCGATTGAAAATTGCAGCTTGGTGACAGGCACCATATGCGCCACCAATCGCGCCAAAACGATCCGCTTATCTTTAGTAACTTCAGTCATGGCTTTTTCAACCAAGCTATCAAGTTTGGGAATTAACGCCCATTCTTTGGGAATCATGCTGAGCGTATAATTACAGACCTCGACTGCTTCGCTTTGCAACACAGCCTCATCAACCGCTGGTAAATCATCGTTGATCTGCCAGGTTTGCGGAATCCGTTGCCAATTGAAGGCTTTGCGCTTGACGATCATGCCAATCCCCTGACAATCGGGGCAAACCAAATAGCCTTTACCTTTACAATCGCTACAGGTTTGAACTTCGTTTTCAACAACTTGGGTTGGGGTTTGCACCTTATTGCCATTGGCATCGGTCACGTCAACCATCTTTTCGACAGTTTTGGTGATGGTTACCCGACCGTTGCCTTTACATTTTTGGCATAAGATGTTGCATTTGCCAGCACAACGCCCACATTGGCTGACCTGTTCCGAGCCTTTGATCCGATCAACCAAGCCTTCGGAAGCGACGAAATCGGTGATCTCAGGCAGCTTAACCTCCCAAACCCCCAGCTCCATATCGCCGGTCATGGGTTGGCGTTCACGATCAGCCTCTTGCTTAACAAAAGCTTCGCCGCGCACTTCATACAGCACATCAAGCTTGTAATAATAGATATTTTGGCTTTGCACGCGATAGAAGGTTGCTAAGCGGCCAATGTTACGGCGGCGAAAGCGTTCGCCCATGCTCCAAGCTTCCAGCAAATTGACCAAATGCTCAGGCTGGCTCAAAATCGCGGCCCGGCGATGGGCACGTTTGATGTGTTCGGCTTTCAGGTGTGGACCAAGATATTCTTCGACGGCGTTTGGTTGGAGACCTTCCGCTTGGAAGGATGGGGCTAGATAGAGCGAGTGGCGCTGCACAGAGACGCTCCCTTCACTGGTAGTCAAGGCAGGATGCTCCGAAAAAATCCGACGTAGCGCCGCACTCGCTTCGGCCACTGTCCGATAGCGCTGAGCGGGATCAACCGATAACAATTTGGCAAGTATCGGGTCGATGTCAGGCGAAAGACCAACTAACGTCGAGATGGATGGAAACGGTTGAACATGCTCAGGGTCGGCATAATCCAGCGGGTCGGCCCATGGCAAACGGCCAGCCAACATCGCATATAAAATCAAACCAAGCCCAAAAATATCGGATTGAGCATTGACTTCGCGTGCTCCACGCAGATGCTCAGGCGAGAAATAGCCAGGTGTGCCCATAACCACACGATTGGTCGTGTTGCTGTGGGTTTGCTCCGAGCGGGCAATCCCAAAATCGCAGAGCATGGCCTGCTGTAAACCCTGATCAAACAAAATGTTGCCAGGCGAAACATCACGATGAATAATGCCTTGGCTATGGGCAAAATCCAAAGCCTCGCCAATTTGGTAAAACACGCTGAGCGCTAGATCAGGGCTGAGCCGTTGTTGCGGAGCGGTTTCGAGCATACGCTTCAACGAACCACCCAGCGCTGCCGCCATCACCGTATAGGCAAATGGCCCTTGCATCCCATGATCATAAATTTCGATAATTTGGGGATGGCGCAGCTTGCTGGTGATTTCGGCCTCACGCTGAAAACGCTCAACCAGCTCCTCGGTATGATTAAGCAACACCTTAATTGCCACTTGGCGCGGCAAGGCCCGATGCTGACCAAGAAAAACTGCTGCAACCCCTCCCCGATCTAGTTCACGCTCAATCGTATAGTTGCCAAACGTTCGAGGTAGCACGATCCGGCTCCTGTTCAGCAGACAGCTTCAAAAACTCAATCCAAGCGCAGATTATAGCATAGCCGTCACACATGTGGGGGAGGAGCGCAAAAGGCAAAAGGCAGAAGGCAAAAATCAAAAGGAGGGATGAGGGATAGAACAAAGATGTAATGGTTTATCGCGTTAACAACAGCCAGTATGCCCTCACCCCAACCCCTCTCCCACTGCGGCGGGCGAGGGGCGATTTTAGCTTATCGGTTCCCCCTCGCCTCGCGTGCGGGAGAGGGGGCTAGGGGGTGAGGGAACGATGACCGCTGTTAATGCCATAAACCATTACCGATAGCCTATAGCCAGTAGCCAATAGCCCTACTTGGTGCTGGTTGGCGTGGCGGTCACGGGAATGGGCGTGCCATCAAGATTAGCCCATTGGTAGGTTTCAAGATTGAATAAAACTTCATAGTGATCGCCCACCGAAATGACCAAATAGGGCGAGAGTTCCTGCACGATGGTTAATGCATTTGTATTTGAAGGAAGCAAATATCTGCCCATTGGTATATCGTTTTCAACGACCCCAATAGAGCCACCCACGATTTTATTATTGGCAGCTTTATTCCGGATCCCATGGCCATAAACCACAAAGTCTTTATTGTTAATCACGCCATGCCAGCAATTCGTGACAAATATTGCTGGCCCAGGCTCATCGGTTGTGCATTCAAGATGCGCAAACAAGCGATATTCCCTAGTTGGCGATGGGGTTACGGGTTCGTATGTAGGCCATGGGGGTGCAGTAGAGGGCAGCTCTGCAAGGCTCGTCGCCGTTTTATCAGCAAGGTATTGTTCGAAGGCTAAATACTCAGCTTCTTTAGTCGCGCCTTCTACTATAGCAGTTTGATCAAGGATCGTGGCGGTAAGATCAACGGTGGTAGTAGGCACAACAACAGCGGTGATTGGCTGATTTCGACTCTCTTGAGGGCGAAGAATCGGTTCGGTATTTGGCAAACTGGTTCGACCACAGGCCGCAACCGAGAGACTTCCAAAGACCATAAAGCTTACAACTATTCGGTAATGTTTCATCTGCAATCTCTCCAAACTCATTCCAATTCAATGATATGCTAGCACGCCAGCATTGGAGTAGGCAATGACAGGAAGCTGAAACATCAAAAGGCAGAATGATCAATGAGAGAACTAGGCTTTGGGCTTGGTGCTATCAGAGATTGGTTGGAAATGCCAACAATTGTTCCGCTAGCCAATAGCCTAAAACCCTACTTCGTGCCCTTCGTGTCCTTCGTGGATCACCATCGCTATTGCTGATTGGGCAGAATGCGGATTAACCCTTAAAATCAGCTATTGAACTGAGTCGCACGCAACGACATATCAGCTAGAATAGCCATGGCTTAGCACGAAAGATTGAATCATGCCTGAATTTGCCTATAACATCCGTCAATATTATCCTCAGCAACGCCAAGAACTGTTGCAGATGATCGCCCAAATTGAAACCTATCCCAATGCTGCTGAGCGCGTATTGACCAAAGCCAACTTGATTATGCTGCATTGCGATCAGGTTGATCCACATACGGCCATGATTGTGAAGCAAGAATTATTGGCGCTCGATGGCGATGCCTTGGTTAGCCCACACGTCTATCTGGGCCAAAGCACGCAGCCAACCAATCTGCTGGCGTGGGCCAATGAACGCTCGTGGCGAGCCTTATGTGGCAAGTTTCAAGCGATTCCTTTACCTGCCTTGCAAGCCTTAGCCCAACAAATTGGCGCGTTGCTGTTGCATAATCAAGCACGAGGCAGCCTCAAACTTGGCGCAACTCAATGGGATTGGGGTCGAAAAACCTTGGTGATGGGCATTGTCAATGTTACACCCGATTCTTTCTCTAACGATGGATTGCTTGAGGTCGGAACCAGCCAGATTCAGCAGCAAGCGCTTGAGTTTGCCGCAGCTGGAGCCGATATTTTGGATGTTGGCGGTGAATCGACGCGGCCTGGAGCCAGCAGTGTCAGTATCGCACAGGAGATTGCGCGGGTTGTGCCAGCGATTCAAGCGATTCGTCACGTTTGCCAATTGCCAATTTCGATTGATAGCTACAAAGCTGAGGTTGTGGCGGCTGCGCTTGAAGCTGGTGCAAATGTGGTTAATGATATTTGGGGTTTGCGCCAAGCCGATGGTAGTTGGAATACGGCACTGGCGCAGTTGGTGGCACAAGCAAACGTGCCAATTATTTTGATGCACAATCGAGTCAGCACGGTTGAGCAATTTGCCCATGGCACAAATTACGCTGCTAGCGACTATGGCGATATTATCGGCGAAGTTTGTGCCGAATTACGCCAAAGCATCGATTTCGCCCTGCAAGCGGGCATTGCCAACGATTTAATTGTGCTTGATCCAGGCATTGGTTTCGGCAAAAGCCCTGAACAAAATCTACAAGTATTACGTCAACTACGGACAATTGCAAGCTTAGGCTACCCGTTGTTGGTTGGCACTAGCCGAAAATCCATGATTGGGATAACATTAAACCGACCTGTTGATCAACGCCTGTGGGGCACAGCCGCCACCGTGGCCTATGCAATTCAGGCAGGAGCCGATATTGTGCGGGTGCACGATGTTGCGGCAATGGTCGATGTTTGTCGAATGACCGACGCTTTAGTTCGTCACGAAGGATAGAATATGCAACAAGCGCAAACACAGCGCCAACCCTCCCGACTGTTTACCATGGCTATCATTGGGCTAGCCGTGTTTGTGGTAGCCGCAATTTTGCTGATTGGGGTCGCTCAAGGTGGACAAAATGTGATCACTTTGGCGGTTCCAGCCTTTATGGCGGGAGTTTTATCGTTTTTATCGCCCTGTACCTTGCCCGTGCTACCAGCCTATTTCGCTTGGACGTTTGGAATCAATAGTGCTGGTGATGAAAGCCTGGCGCAAAAACGCCAACGTACAATTATCTCATCGTTGGCCTTTTTTGCGGGCTTGGCAACCACGATGGTGGTGTTGGGTATGGCGATTACGGCCACTAGCCAAGCCATTCGCGGCATTTCATCCAACAAAGATTTGTTCGCCCAAATTGGCGGGGTAATTATCATTGTCATGGGTGTGATGAGCATTTTTGGGATTGGCTTCACCGGAGCGAATATCAAACGTAGCTCCAGCGCCACCGTTGGCAGTGCATATCTGTATGGATTAACCTTTGCGCTGGGCTGGACGGCTTGTATTGGGCCAATTCTTGGGGCAATTTTGACCCTGTTGATTTCAACCGGAGCTTCGATTATTGCTGGCGCAACCTTGACCTTTATCTATGTGCTTGGCTTGGCTTTGCCCTTGATGATCGTAGCGACCTTCTTCAACAAACTTGGCCAAGGCTCCAAGGGCTGGAAGCTTCTGCGTGGGCGGGCTTTGGAGTTCAACATTGGCAAGCGCGTCGTGATTTTGCACTCCACCAGCGTGATCAGCGGTATTTTGTTGATTGCCGTGGGGATTTTGCTGGTAACTGGACAAATGAGCACATTGAATGATATTGCCCTCGATAACCCCATTAGCAAATGGGCCAACAATGTGCAATACGATATTCAAACCTTTTTTACTGGCGAGTAGGCAGTTATCTTCACCATTCAAGGGTAGGTAATTAACAAACATCATTAACATTAATCGGCGATCACCACCCTTCCGTCCC
>NZ_DOPT01000024.1:121759-124475 GCF_003512625.1 Herpetosiphon sp.
TCCCGCCTCAAGGCGGGAAACGCTGGGGGCTTTAATCCCCCAGCACCCCCTCAAGAGCAATGAGGGCAGACAGACATCGCTCGATAAACCAAAGGATCATTGGTGCTATCAGAACACAGGGTAGCACTTAAAACAATTCATACATCACATTAATCGGGTCGCGGTCGTCGTTGTCGGGGGCGATGTTGACTGGCCGCACATAGCCGCGCAGATACAAATATTCGACGAATGCGCCCACTTTTTCGATGCCCAATAACTGATCGTAGCCCTGTAAACCACGATACATGGCGGCGCTAAGCTGGGCAACAGTTTGCGGCTGGGCCTTGAGCAAATCGCTAATCCGATCGATTTTACGTTGATTAGAAGCGAAAATTTGCTCTAAGCGCTGGGCTAAGTTTTCGATTGGCTGCTCGTGGCCGCCCAAGGTCAATTCAATGCCATCGAGTTTGGCAACTTGGCGCAAGCCACTAATATAATGCTCCAAGCCTGTGCCTGGGGTAATCATTTCGGGCGCAAGATGCGGAGCGGTGCGGGCCAAAATATGATCAGCACTAAACAACACCTCATCCAAACGTAAACAAACTTGGCCCGGGCAATGGCCAGGTGTGTAAATAACCTCAAACAAATTGCAAAGCCGATCGCCATCTTCAAAGGTTTGCTCAATCGGCTGAGGCCGAAACGCATCTTTATTATGCAAATACATACCCATCAAATGCTGATGTTGCTCAGCCGAAACCCCCGCATGGCGCAAAAAGCGACTTAATGCCTTGGAAGCAAACAACAAGCGCCCATCATAATTGGTAATCACCCGCCGATCAGCAATGTGGATAGCAGTCGGAGCTTGGGTAAATTGGCGCACAAACCCTAAGCCGCCAAAATGATCGATATGAGCGTGGGTCAAAATAATCTGATTAACATCGGCCAAACTCAGCTTCTCGCCCCATAGAGCTTGAATTGCGGCAAAGCCAGCGACCAGATCGGTATTCGAATTGCCATGACCGGAGCCAGTATCGATCAAACAGACCAAACCATCGGCGATAACCAGATACACATTGGCATAAAATTGAGGGAAAACCTCTACAGGAAGGCTGTAGATGCGCACCCCAGTATGTGTTTCAAATCGTAAAACACGCTGCTCCACAGAGACCTCCTTCTGTTGCTAGGCCAATTGTACCGCACCCAAGGCGGGCTGTCTCGTGGTATGATGCAAGTAAGGCAATCGCACCATCAATACTAGAAATCTGAGGATTGTTATGTTGGAACTGCAAGTTGGTGTTGCAAAAGTTGGCAAATATGCCACCCCCGAAAGCGGCGACACCCTTGAGATGATCGAACGACCGCATGGCGGATTTTCGTTTGTATTAGCCGATGGGCAAGGTAGTGGGCGAGGAGCCAAGACCCTGAGTAACCTTGTAACAACCAGGGCAATTTCAATGCTCAAAGATGGAGCACGCGATGGTGCTGTTGCTCGCGCGGTTCACGATTACCTGTATGCCTATCGTCATGGGCAAGTCTCAGCAACGCTTAATATACTTTCAGTAGATCTTTCAGCGCGAAGTGTGTTAGTATCAAGAAATAACCCTTGCCCATTTTATGTGATCGATGAGCAGGGGATGACGACCTACAACGAGCCATCGACCCCAATTGGGCTCTACTCGATGACCAAACCAGTCATCACCAAAATTAGCCTACGGCCTTATGTCTATGTCGTCGTGTTTACCGATGGCATTCTGCATGCAGGCCGACGCTATAACGAAAGTATTGAGCTAGACAACTATCTTGGCAATTTTAATGTTCGCCAAGGACGAACAGCCCAAGAAGTTACCGATGATTTACTAGGACGTGCCGTGGAACTTGATCAAAATCGACCGAACGACGATATGAGCGTGATCGTGATGGCCGCCTTACCGATGGAGTCGGAAAATAAAGTTCGCCGCATGACCGTATGTTTTCCGGTTGAACGAGCCTAATTTACAGGCTTCATCGTTGCCAAGCTGGCGGTCAGCAGATACGCTGAAAGGAACCGCCGATGGGTAATCAAGCTGAAACAGTGGTAATTGTGGGGCCATGTGCCGCAGGTAAATCAACCTTACGCCAAGGTTTAGAAACCCATGGAATCCAAGTGCGAGTGATTGCTCAAGAACATTCGGGTATTCGTGGGCTTTGGCGCAAACATCAAGCCAACTACTTAATTTATCTTGATGTAGATTTACCAGCTGTGCATGAACGTGGCCGACCCAGTTTCCCTGCTTGGTTGCACAATCAACAGCAACAGCGTTTACAAGAAGCGCGAGCTGCTGCCGATATTTATCTCGATACAACCAAACATTCGATCAACGATGTACTAAATCGAGTACTTTCGACGATCAAGCACTAAACGATCAAGCCTACTTGATTAATCGTAAAGATTAGCAAGTAGGCTTGATCGTTTGCATTATGACTAAAAACAACAACACCGCGAGCTTACTCACGGTGTTGCTTGGAGCGGTACGCATCCCCCTACGTTCCCACAGCGGGTGCTGCAGTAGCCTCGGTGTGTGTCGCGTTCACGGCCTGGTTCGGGATGGAGCAGCGTGGGTCACAACCACCTCGACACGTACCAATGTGTCTGCCCTCGCACCAACCACCCATTCCTCGACGACTCCATCATTCAACACCAGCTCGCATCACGTCCCAGTCCTGCCTGCCTTGCGCCATTCGTTGCCCTCCCGCGTCC
>NZ_DOPT01000017.1:0-46321 GCF_003512625.1 Herpetosiphon sp.
GCAACGGCAACCAATGTGCCAACAGCGACGGCGACAGCAATTGCAACCGCGACAGCAACTGCGATTGCAACCGTAACGAATACACCAATTCCGACGGTCACTGCGACTGCGATTGCTACGGCCACAGCGACCGCGACGGCAACGGCAACGGCGACCCTAACGCCAACGCTAACACCAACCGCGACGGCTACAAGTACGGTTCAGCCAACCCAAAACAAGATTTTCTTACCAATGGCAATGAAAGGCGAATAACTCTCCTAAATTGCAACTGCCCTGTTCATTCAACGAACAGGGCAGTTTTTTTATTAAGCCAGCTTTTTATGATACAGTTTGGATTGCGGTGAGAATGGTTCTCAGAATCTATTTAGGAGGTCTTCGTGATCGATCGCTTGTTCCTTTCGCCGACTGTCCACCTGAACATGGGGATGCTGGTGGTAACGGTCAGTATTTTGACGATGGGCTATGTCTGTTGGTTGGCTTGGAAGGGCAAACAGCTTAATCGTTGGGCAAATTTGGCGATTATTAGCATGCAACTGGTGATTATGCTGCAAGCACTATTGGGCATCAAGCTGCTTGATCAGGGCTTAGGGGTTGTGCAGTTGTATATCCATTATGTTGGTGGATTAGCTCCACTCTTCTTTTGCTCGTTGTTCTACTGGATTCCAATTGCGCGGCCACAGATCAAAACCCGTTTTGCCGCACTAGTCACGGTTGGCTCATTTTTGTTTGTGCTGATGACTTTCACTATTGGCCAAGCCTATGTGAGCGGCTCAATTTAATCAATGTGATCAGCCGCTCAGGGTTTACTATTCTGAGCGGCTGATCCTATTAAATGTGTTCTAGCTCCGTGCGAGTGCGCTCATTTTGTAGGTTGCCAGTGTTAAGGGTGGTGGCTGGCTCAAACAACATCAACCAAACTTCCTTGGTTTCGGCAACCGGACAATGCTCTACGCAACGCGGAACAATGATCATTTCGCCTGGGTTGAGCACTTGGTCTCCATCACGTAACTGCATGCGCAAACGGCCTTGTACCACGAAAAATAATTCATCCTCATGCTCATGATGATGCCACTCGAAAGCCCCTTGAAGTTTGACTAGCTTGACCTGCTGACCGTTGAGTTCGCCGACAACTCGGGGGTTACAATAATCGTTGAAATGGCCAAATTTCTCGACGAGATTGATAACTGTGGACATGAATTTGCTCCTTGATAGGATTTGCCACTTAAACTATAACCCGACGAATGCACTAATGCATCCGTCGGGTTGCTGATCGAACGATCAGTTGGTTAGTTTTCTTGTTGCGCCAAAGGCAAATATTGAGCACCTTGGGTTGTTGCAGCTGGTTTTTGCCATACTTCAACGTAATCAACTTCGAGCAAGCCATTACCAGCCACAATGCTATCGACGGTTGATTGCTTGACTCCAAAGTAGGCACAGCCTGCTGGCAATGGATTGCCAGTACAGCCGTTGTAGCCAGCGGGATATTCGCCGCCCAAGGCCAAATTCAAGATAAAGAACTTGGGATTGTTATACGTCCATTGGCCATAATCGGCGATGATTTGGGCGCGAGTGAAGCTCAGAATTTCACGATCATCGACGAACCATTTGATATAGGTTGGGTCCCATTCGACGGCGTAGGTATGCCAAGCGCCGGTGGTTTGGCCTGCTGGCAAGTTGACTAAGCCGCCTGCCGAGCCTGCTCCCCAGTAGCCTGGGCCGTGAAGTGCCCCTGAAGTCCAGTTGCCATAGCCGATATTTTCCATAATATCCAGCTCACCGTTGCCAGGCCAGCCAACTTCATTGATATTTGCGCCCATCATCCAGAAGGCTGGCCAGTAGCCTTCACCAACTGGCATCTTCATGCGGGCAACCATTTTGCCATATAAGAAGCTCTGACGACCTAGGCCAAAGATCCGGCCCGAGGTGAAAGGATAGCCGTTGGCGGTTTCTTTGCGGGCGGTGATTTTCAAGGTGCCACCGCTGACGGCGACGTTGTTGCTGGTGTATTGTTGTTGTTCACCATTGACATGAACATCGTTATCATAGGCCCAGTTGTTCATGTTCAGGCTGGTGCCATCGAAGTTTTCAACCCAAACGCGGCTGAAATTGCCAGTCAATGGGGTTGGCGCGGGATCATAGCTGGGGTTGCCTGCATTACAGCCATACACTTCTAATTCCCAAATGGAGTAGCCATATTCAGTGCCCTTTTTGGTCATGTTGATTCGCAGGTAGCGCCCAGTAATTGGCGTGAGATTGTAGTCGTTGGTGGTTTGGGTGTTGCCAACCACGCTGCGTATGTTCGACCAGTTGCTGCGATCATTCGAGACTTGAATTTGGTAATCGGCGGCGTAGGCTGATTCCCACAAGATGCGCACGCGGTTGATTGTGGCATTAGTTGAGCCTAAATCAACATACAACCAAGCATTGGCTGGGCCGCTTGGATACCAGAGATGGCTCCAGCGAGTGGTCGTGGCATTGCCATCGACGGCTTGGGCTGGGCTTGAGGTTTTCGATTCGTAGAACCAGGCATAGGCTGGTTTGTTCAAGGCAATATTGGTTGAAGTTGTACAGTTGCCCGGAATAGTAGTTGGTTGGGCGGTTGGCTGTACCGTCGGTTGAGTGGTTGGTTGGGTGGTTGGCTGCACCGTTGGTTGGATGCTGCCGCTATACACTTCCAACTCGAACAACGAAATGCCATACTGCGTGGCGCGAGTAACGCTTTCGATCCGAACATAGCGGCCACTACCGCTGATGCTTAAATCGTCAACATTGCCATCGCTATTCGTGACGGTTTGGATGGTCGTCCAGCTGTTAGCATCGTTCGAGGTTTGCACCCGATAGCTGGTGGCGTAGGCAGCTTCCCAGCGTAAGACCACTCGATTGAAACTTTGGACGCTGCCAAAATCGACGCGCAGCCATTGACCATCGGCAAATGTGCTGCTCCAACGAGTATTCACATTGCCATCAACGGCAAAATTGGCGGTCGTTGCAGCATTTTCGCTGCTTGAGGCGCTGGTCGTTTTGTTCAAGGCAATATTGCTGCTGCCAGCATTGCCATAGACTTCAAATTCAAACAACGAGATGCCATAGGGGGTGGCGCGGGTGATGCTTTCGACGCGAACATAGCGACCTGTGCCACTGATGCTCAAATCGTCAACATTACCATCGCTATTGGTGATGGTTTGGATGGTTGTCCATGTGTTGGCATCGTTTGAAGTTTGAATGCGATAGCTGCTGGCGTAAGCAGCTTCCCAGCGCAGCACCACATTATTGAAGCTTTGGACGCTGCCAAGATCGACGCGCAGCCATTGACCGTCGGCAAACGTGCTGCTCCAACGGGTATTCACGTTACCATCGAGTGCCAGTGCTGCGCCAAAATCAGCGTTTTCACTGGTCGAGGCGACGGCAGTTTTGCCGAGCGCGAGGTTGGTGGCGGCAAATGTGCTTTGAGGCTGGCCCAACAAAAGCATTGGGCTGAGCACCAAACATGCTAACAAAGCTAGGCGTGATGCTCCACGGGAAGAAAATCGTACATTCGAGAACATCGTTGTCGCTCCTTTGGTGAAAAGACCAGACTTATTTCAGTGAGAGTATTAAAACATATTAAGAGTTGCTGCTGCAATGCCACAAGTGCTACAAAAACAGCTACAAAATTTGTCTGCTACTTGACACTGCTGTTTGAATAGCTATATACAAAGACCTTCTTGCCGTGTATGTGTGGTGTGAAAGGAACGTTATGGACAGCTATGATGTTGTGGTGATTGGCAGCGGACACAATGCCCTGATCGCGGCGGCCTACTTGGCGCGGGCAGGCAAATCGGTGTTGGTGCTCGAAAACAACGATCGGATTGGCGGCTTGGTACGGACGGAAGAACTGACCTTACCTGGCTTCAAACATGACGTCTATTCCTCGGCTCACCCATTATTTACCACCAGCCAAGCCTATGCCGACCTTGGCGCAGATTTGACGGCGCGTGGTTTGCGCTACATCAACACCGATATTCCAACTGGAGTTTCGTTTAGCGATGGGCGCACGGCGATTTTGCCCCAAGCCTTCGAGGCGGCGTTGGCCGAAGCTGAGCGTTTAGCCACAGGCGATGGCGCGGTGCTTGGTCAAATGTTAGCTTCATTCAACCCCTATGTTGAAGATGTTTTTGGCTTATTTTCGATGGATTTGCAATCGCCAACGGCGCAAACGATGATTCAACGGTTGCTGCGGAGCGAAACTGGCTATTCGCCATTTAGTAAATTGTTGTTTGAAACAGCGCGAAATGTGGTCAGCCCATTTCAATCGCCAGTGATGCAGGCCATGCTTGCGCCTTGGGTGATGCACCTTGGCCGCACTCCCGATGAAATTGGCAGCGGTTTATGGGTCTATCTGATTGTGTTGGCGACGATGGGCGCGGGCATGGCAACTCCCGAAGGTGGCAGCGAACAATTAGCCCGCGCTTTGGGTAGTTTGATCAGCGACCATGGTGGGGTAATTCGCACGCAAACAGCCGCCACGCGGATTGTGCTGAGCAATGGCAAGGCCAGCGAAGTGCATACTAATACTGGCGAAGCCTTTGGCGTGCGTGAACATGTGATCGCTTCGGTCAATCCTGATCAATTGTATTTGCGTTTGTTGGCCGATTCGCCGCAGCCGGAGCATGTGCTGCAACAAGCCAAAGAATTTCGCTATGGCCGTGGTTGTGTTCAAATTCATTTGGCGTTGAGTGAGCCGCCACGTTGGCCTGATGCGCGTTTTAATCGAATTGGTCAGCCGCATTTAACCGATGGCCTAAATCAATGTACCTTGGCCGTGGCCCAAGCGATGGCAGGTTTGTTGCCAATCAATCCAACGTTTACCGTCGATTGCCCGACCAACCTTGACCCAACCCGTGCGCCAGCAGGCAAAGCGATTATGCGAATCCAAGTGCTTGAAGTGCCATGTCGCCCGATTGGCGATGCCGCCGGACAGATCGCAGTTGGCGATGGTACTTGGACTGGCGATTTAACCCAGCGCTTTGTTGAGCGCATTTTGGCAATTGTTGAGCGCCATATTCCCAATATTCCATCGAGTGTTGTCGGCTTACACACGGTTACACCAACCAGTTTAGCCCAATTCAGCCCCAATCTTGGGCCTGGAGATCCTTACGGTGGGGCACATGATTTAGCCCAAAGCTATCTATTGAGTCCTTTGCCCGCCCAACCTAGCCATCGCACGCTGGTTCCGAATATTTTTATGCTGGGAGCAGCAACATGGCCGGGCCATGGGATTAATGGTGGTTCTGGCTATATCGTGGCGAAACAGCTTTTAGGCTAATTCGATTGGCGGCGCTGGCGTTGCCAACTAATGCCATGCCAAACTGCCCGCAAGCAGGCCAACCAAGCGATTCCGCCAATCCATCCTGCACTAATATCGGTTGGATAATGCACCGCGAACACAACCCGCGATGTGCCGATCAACACTGCCATGGCTGCCAACCCAATAATAATCCCCCAACGCCGTGATTGAGTATGGCCGTAACTGAGCGCTATGGCCATACTGCCATACCAAGCTGCTGCGGCCATGGCATGGCCACTGGGGAAACTGTAGGTGCTAATCTGGTAGGCTGGCTCGAAGATGCTCGGGCGTGGCCGGGCAAAGCCCTGTTTGAGCAAGGTCATCCAAATGGCCGCGCCAAGCAGGGCCAAAATAATTAAGCTCAAGCGACTGCGCCATGCTGCTGGCTTACGCCGATAGAGCCAATAGCCGACAATTAATGTTTGCAAGGCCAATCCATACAGTGTCCCAATCCATGTCGCGAGGTGAAAAATTGGGTTGAGGTAGGGCAACTGCGTGCGCAGCCAAAAACCACCAGCCAAGCCAGCCCGATCAAATTGGCTAATTTCAGGATTGATCAAGCTGGTCAGCCACCAAAAGATTGCAATTAAGCCAAGGGTGGCTGCACTCGAAATGAGCAATGCCCGCAAACCATTGAATGTCGTTTCGGAAAGATCAGGTTGCCAACGTGGCTTGGTTGGTGCTTGTTGCATCAGATTGAACTCCTTAAGCTAGCTAGTGGGCTACTATAGCAGGCTTGAGGCCACAAAAAAACCACGAAGCCGAGGAATTGGCTCCGTGGTTGTTCAATACTGCCGAGTCTGACTAGATCCGGTTGCGGCCCCACCCAAGGTATAGACCTGCCCCGATTAGCATTATCGGCACCCATACCATACCAATACTTAGCAGACCTGGCAAGGTGGCAATTGCAATGATCGTTCCGACCACAAACAAAATCGAAGCTGGAATAAAGCCCCAAAAGCCATTCGTGCCAAACATTGGCTTACCCAGCAAGCCAATTGCCCCAAAGCCCAAGGCCAACCCCCACACTACCGACATACCATTGGTCAGGTTGGCGAAGGGAATTCCCACGGCCAATCCTGTCAGAATGCTAGCGGGGATAAATAGCCCAAACAGCCGCTTGGCAAAGGCAAAGAAGAAGAAA
This sequence comes from Herpetosiphon sp., assembly GCF_003512625.1. Lineage (NCBI taxonomy): Bacteria > Bacillati > Chloroflexota > Chloroflexia > Herpetosiphonales > Herpetosiphonaceae > Herpetosiphon > Herpetosiphon sp. The sequence goes on from NZ_DOPT01000017.1 coordinate 6,471, forward strand.
CAGCTGGCAATTGTAAATAAAATCATGCTTGGGATAAATGCGTCGGGATCGATCCCAAAATTAAAGGCAATGCTATCGCCACCCATCAAACGAGCTAGAAACCATAAAACCCCAAACACAATCAGGGCAATCGCCGCGATCCCGCGTGAATCACGCTGGGCGGTTAGTTGTTGTAACAGTTTATTGCTGGGCGTTTGTTGATTGGTTGGATAGATTGGATAGTTGGCTTGAGCGGCCTCAATTTGGCGAGCGCGTTCGGTATCATGCTCGGTATATGGTTGCATAACTTCCTCCTATGGTTTTGGCATGGGTTGGACGACAAAGGTTTCACAGTTGTTGCAGCACTGTGAATAAATGTGAAACTTGTTGGCTCTTTACTCTTGACTATGTTTGTATAATAGCCTGCGCCGGACGTTTTGGCTATATCCAGTTTGTGTATTGGCGGCAATTGCTGCCGATAGCTGCTTGTAACAGGGAAATTATGCGTTTGATTGCGGTTCGTTGGTCGGTGTTGTTGGTCGTGCTTAGTTTGGTCGCTCTAGCCTGGTTGAAACCAACTCAAGCCCAAATTCCACTTGAATCCCCCACTCCTGCTATTACTACAACCACTAATATGTTTAATTGGAATACGTTTCAGCCGATTCCGTTGGCGCGATTTGAGGCTGGCGGGGCAGTTGTTGGTGATAGCTTGTATGTGATCGGCGGTTTTTATACCAACCAAGTTGAGGCTACTGATACGGTTTTTGCCTATAACATCACTACTAATCAATGGCGAATCTGCGCTAATATTCCCGAAGCGATGACTCATGCCCCTGTGGTTGCCGATGGCCATTTGATTTATGTATTGGGTGGCTATATTGGCAATTCGCCTGGTGGTAGCACTGATCATGTGTGGGTCTATAACACGCTGACCAATGCTTGGAGCCGTGGCCCCGATTTGCCCGAAGATCGCGGCGCTGCTGGGGCAACCAAACTTGGCCGCGAAATTCACTTTTTTGGTGGAGCGCATCGGCGTAATTTGCACCTCGAAGAATGGGATAGCAACAAACATTTTGTACTGAATTTGGATACTCAAGTTTGGCGCACTGCCGCACCCATGCCCAATGCCCGCAATCACCTTGGAGCGGCGACGCTCAATGGCTATGTCTATGCAATTGGCGGCCAATATTTAGCTGCCGAATCAACAGCCGCTCAAGTTGAAGTCAATCGTTATGACCCCAGCACTGACACTTGGACACGAGTCGCTGATTTGCCCAAAGGTCGCGGGCATATTACCTCATCGGTGTTTGAAGTCGATGGCCGAATTATGGTCGTGGGCGGCTCGGTTAATGGCGGCGATTATGGCTTGGCTTCTGCCGATGTGATGCTGTACGACCCCAATGATGATGTTTGGATGAAATTAACCTCGATTCCTGGGGTGCGCAAAACTCCAGTTGCCGCAGCCTATGGCAACAAAATTTTGGTAACGACTGGTGGCTATGTGCCCAATCCCGAAATGTGGATCGGCCAGCTTGAAAATCACTGGGAATTAGCGCGAACCTTGCCGATCTCACTGGGCGAGGCTTCTGGCGGGGTTATCGGCAATAAAATGTATCTGGTTGGTGAGAGCAATGGTGCAACCGCTGCCTTTGATCTTGGGGCGAATTCGTGGAATGCTGGCTTGGCGCAACGCCCCTATAAAACCCATAGCCACAGTGCCCAAGTCTGGAACCAGCGGCTCTATTTGTTTGGCGGGGCAGGCACAAGCGCAGGCAAAGTGCAAATTTACCAACCTTCCAGCAATAGTTGGTCGCAAGGCACGGCCATGCCATTTGCGACAATGGCGGCTAGCTCTGCATTCATTGATGGCAAAATCTATGTTGCAGGCGGCATTGTCAGCGGCAATACCTCAAATTATCATGCCGCCTATGATCCAACCGCCAACACTTGGGCCAATTTGCCAAACATGCCATTGGCGCGTAATGGTGCTGCTGGTGGCACAGATGGCCATTTTTTCTATCTGTTTGGTGGGCGGGCGAGTGGTACAATCGGTGCTGCCAGCAACGATCTGCAAATCTATGATCCACTGACCCAAACGTGGACGAGCAGCGCCAGCGATCCAACGATTCCGCCATTACCCCAAGCTCGTGCCGATCTGGGCCAAGCAATTTGGTATAAAGGTGAGTTCTATCTGCTGGGCGGGGCCGATCAGGCCGGTGTGAGCAATCGAGTTGATGTGTATAACCCGTTGACTAAGAGTTGGCGCAGTGTTGCCCCGATGCCAACTGCCCGTCAGGGTCATGCTCCAATCTTGGTTGGCGGGCGAATCTATGTGCCCGCTGGCGGAACTCAAGCCAGTAGCAGCCAATCGCGAATTTTCGAGGTCTATAATCCAGGCTCGGCTGCGACCCAAATTCCTGCAACGGCCACGCCAACCGACATTCCAACAGCGACAAATACCGTAACTGAAACGCCGACTGAAATTCCAACGGCGACGAATACGGCGACTGAAATTCCAACCGACATTCCAACGGCAACGGCCACGCCGACTGCAACGCCAACTGAAACGGCGACTGCAACGCCAACCGCCATTCCGACGGCGACGGATACAGCTACGCCAACGGCCACGCCAACTGAAATTCCAACGGTGACGAATACGGCAACAGCTACGCCAACTGAAACGGCGACGAATACGGCAACGGCCACGCCAACTGAAATTCCAACGGTGACGAATACGGCAACGGCTACGCCAACTGGAATTCCAACGGTGACGAATACCGCAACACTAACAGCGACTTATACCAACACGGTTGTACCAACTGAGACCGCCTTGCCCACGACAACCTCAATCCATCAGTTTCGGGTTTATTTGCCGTGGGCAACTAAATAAGGGATATAGCTTAATTAGCCTAGCCCATTGACTAGGTTAGTATGTGCCAAGCAAGCACAGACCAATCGACGATCACGATGGCAATAAAGGTTGTGCTAAGGCAGCAATGACCAATCACAAATAGCAGCCCTGATGGCCAATCGCTATGTTTGAAATAGCTAAAATCAACAATAACTCGCGTTGTCCAAAAGAGTCCATTGAAGGCAACCAGACCTAACGCGGCTGGTTGCCCTTGCAAAATATCGCTCTTGAGCCAAGCCAACAAACAACCAAAGACGATGATGCAAAGCACAATAAAGCCGCCATACGTCCACATAATTTTGCGGTTAAACGGCGTTAATTTGGCGAGATCTTGCCGCCAATTCAGTTGTTTGGGCACTTGAGAACTCGCCAGCAAAATTATGCCATGAGCCAAAGCTGCCAAACTGATGCCCCAGCCAAAATACCAATCAAGCGGCTGACTATGCAATAGTGCTTAGGCCCAATGTAGGGCAGGTACAATCAGCGCTTGGCGAAATTGTTGATGAAACAACCATGACAAAGGCCCAAGGATGGCTAGCCATGTCCAACAACTTAAGATCCATTGTGGCCAGCGTTGAGCTAAATTAAACGTTCGCTCAAGCCACATTAGCCCAGCATGCAACCCAAAGTAGGCCATTGCTTGACCCCAACCTGCTTGTGCCGGATAGCTTAAACCAAGTTCGTGGAATATCCCTGACAGTAGAAAGATTCCTATCACGAGCGTACTTGGGCCGTAGCGGCCTAAGCGGCGTAAAAAAAGTTGTTTGTTCATCTCAACAAACGCAATGTTCCACCGCACACTCCAAAAATCGCGTAAGGAGCGGCTTTGGAGGGGCTGCCGAAATAAGGCGGCCACTGGCCAACCCCAATACCATAACCCGGCATTGAGCCAATAGGCTAAACCAAAGTGCACAATCCCTAAAATACTGAGAATTGCTGCCCAACTTGCCCATGCTTGGCCAAGCCATGGCAAGAGATAAGCACTGAGAATCAAACCACAACTGCCAGCCATAACTCCAACCCAACCTTGAATAATTGTCGGGCCAAGATCGCGTTGAATCTGGCGGCGTTGGCGAAAAGGGGCTGGATTCATGCCTGGCCAGATCGTCATAAACAAGCCTAAACCAACATGCGAATACCGTTGCAGTTCTTGACGGGGAATTTGCAAAAGTACGACAGCTTTGAGCAAGAGAATTAATCCGGCTGTGCTGGTGAGCAAGCGTTGCCAAGGGTCTAAATCGATTGCTAGATATAAGCTGAGTGCTCCTCCGAACCCCAATATGCTCCAACCGACGCTGTTTCGCCAGCGATTGGGCAGATACCAAGCGCTGGCGACAATCAATAGCCAACTAAGTGGCCAGTAAATCCACCAAAGGAGTGTTTGCATTGCGGCCTCGTTTGCTTCAAAATGATATATTTTGAGCATAGCGCCGCGATGTTACGCAGTTGTTACAGGATTAATTATGCGGTTTTGGGGCGGAATGCAGAAAATCGAGCACCAATTGATTGAAAAGCGTTGGATTATCCATATTGGCGCAATGCCCAGCGTTTGGTAGCACATGGTAGTCGATCGTTGGTTGCTGTTGTTGCCATTCGCGGGCTGCTTGCAAGGCAATTGGCTGATCGTGCTCGCCCACCAAAACCAAGAGTTTTTGTTGGGGTGCTACTTCGTTTGGATGCATAATTTGATTCAACTTGCTCATCAAGCGAAATGATGAGCGCGAAAAAAACTGCATACGTTGATAAAATAATTCCTGACCAGCCGAATAAAACACGCTGATCTTTGCCACATAGCGCCGAAAACGCTCAATTGAAAATAGCACCATGAACATCCATTTGAGCATTTCTTTGCGTTGCGCCCGCATCACCGCCCGTTGATCGCCAAAAATACTGTAGCCACCAACAACCGTCACGCTAGCCACCAAATGCGGATACCGATAGGCGAATTCTTGAGCGATCAACGAGCCAAGCGAAACGCCCAACACATGAGCTTGTGCTTGGTTTTCGTTTTGCAAGATGGCGGCCAAATATTCAGGTGTGCGTTCGATGCCAATCAAGGCTTTGCTTGGTTGCGAACGACCATGACCAGGTAAATCGATTAAGATGACATAATGCAATTTGGCGAAGCTATCAATCTGCTGAGCAAAGCATTGATGATCGCCAAACGCTGGATGAATTAAGATCAAAGCTGGGTTGTCGGGGTTGCCTACGGTATAGTAGTGTAAATCAAAATCGTGTATATTAATCGTTTTAGCGCTTAATTGATTACTCATTGCCAGATTCCTCAAGTTTGCTTAGCAGTTGTTGATACCAATTAATATTGAAACTGTAGTAGGCTACACCATATTCCAAGGTTAGCCATTGAAAATCGGCGAGCGCTTGTTGTTCAGCTGCCACATTGATTTGCTCGCGCTCACGCAACAAGCTGTTGAGTTGGGCATGTACTATTTGCACACTCCCAAGATGTTCACGCAAGAGCCGAATTTGCTCGCTTGGGGCGAGAAAGCCCATAAAAAACAAACGGGTCAAGGCTGGATCTTTGACCTTCTCTTGGGGAATTGCGCTCGCCAGCCATTGCTCAAACAGCGCTTGGCCGCTTGGCGTGATGCTATAAATTTTTTTGAATCGCCCACTCTCAACCTGCTCCTGCACCGTCACTGCTTGTTTTGCCACCAATTTTTCAATCGCGCTGTTGATGCTGCCAAAGCTGGCACTATAAAACAACGAAATCGTCTCTTCGAGAATTTTCTTGATCTCGTAGATGCTGCGTTGCCTGAGCATCAACAACCCTAGAATCACATGTTCCATAATATATCCTTGCGTTATATATCTAATAGTAATATAGATTAAGCGATTGTCAAGCCTCGCAATTTGAAGTGCTTGCGCTGATTTGCTATGATCGTGCTCGGGCTTCAGGATTTTCGTTGTTTGCGAGGTACTGCACAATGGGCCAAGATTCAGCCAGCATCAAACCAGAATCATGGTTGGTTTCAGCGGGGCGCGGTTCGCAGCCAGGCGATCCATTGAATGTGCCCTTGGTTCCTGCATCGAACTTTATCATTGGCAGTGGCCGTGAATATTCGCGTGATGATGGCACGCCAACTTGGGAAGCGCTTGAGGCGGTGGTTGGTGGCTTAGAGGGTGGCAAGGCCTTGGCGTTTGCTTCGGGCATGGCTGCGATTGCCGCAGTGTTTGATCAACTGGCGGTTGGCTCACAGGTTGCCTTGCCCGATGATTGTTATCAAGGCGTTGCTGGCCTTGCTGCTGCTGGACAACAGCGTGGGCGTTGGTCGGTGCAGCGGGTAGCGGTCGATGATACTGAAGCATGGGTGCGAGCCTGTGCCGATGCCGACCTCATTTGGCTTGAATCGCCATCGAATCCATTGCTGACCGTGGCCGATCTTGAACTGATTTGTGCTGCGCCACGTAAACCCAGCGCGATTGTCGTGGTCGATAATACCTTTGCCACGCCGTTAAATCAGCAACCACTGGCGTTTGGCGCAACCGTTGCAATTCAATCGGCGACGAAATTTATTGGCGGCCACTCAGATTTATTGGCTGGCGTAGCGACGACCAACGATGCGGCGCTTTGGCATGCGCTCAAGAAATCGCGTGAGTTAACTGGCGCAACCCCTGGCACGCTCGAAGCTTATTTGGCGGTACGCGGTGCACGCACCTTGGCGGTGCGTTTGCAACGGGCGCAACAAACGGCCATGCTGCTGGCCGAGCGACTTGAGGCTCATCCACAGATTATGCGCGTGCGTTACCCTGGGCTTCGATCGCACCCAACCCATGCCGTCGCTCAACGGGTACTCAAGGGTTTTGGCACAATTATTTCGTTTGATGTGTTGGGTGGCGCTGTGGCTGCTGATCATGTGTGTCAGCAAGTTAAATTAATTCATCATGCCACGAGCCTTGGAGCAGTTGAATCGACCATGGAACGACGGGCGGCAATTCCCGGGCAGGAGCATCTACCGCCAGCCTTGTTGCGTTTGAGCGTTGGGATTGAGGATGCCGCCGATCTGTGGCATGATCTAGAATCGGCTATCGCCGCAGCAACTCGCTAAACTGTGATCGCTCGTTCCCAGTCATCAAGCATGAAGGAGGGAACGCCCCTCACCCACCGCAGTGGGAGAGGGGTTGGGGTGAGGGGACTTAAAATCTATTCTTGTAAGCGAACCCCTCACCCACCGCAGTGGGAGAGGGGTTGGGGTGAGGAGTCAACCTACCCTCGCCCCTCGCCCGTCGAGCGAGTGAGGGGCGAGGGGCGCGGAACCCACCACTTATAACTTAGGCGGCTGGTCCTGCTACTCCAATTACATAGCGCTCGCTGGAAAGCAAGCGTTTGGCGGCAGCATGAATCTGCTCAAGCGTAACCGAACCGATAATTTCGGGATAGCGCTGTACATAATCGAGGCCTAAGTTGTAGCGTTCGATATTCAGCAACATATTGGCGATGCCACTATTGGCCTCAAGACTAATCCCCAACATCCCTGTGAGATAGGCCACCGAATCGCTGCGTTCGAGTTCGCTAATCCCTTCAGCCAACAAGCGATCAACTTCCTCTTGGATGGCGCTGAGTGCCCGATCAACATTTTTGGCGTTGATCCCAGCATAGATGATCCACGCGCCAGCCCCAACATCGGCATCGATGCGGCTGGTGGCATAATAGGCGAGGCCTTGTTTATCACGTACATTTTCGCCTAAACGCCCCATCAAGCCCAATTGGCCAAGCACCAAATTAGCCATCATCGCTGCATAGAAATCAGGGTCGGTGCGGGCTAAACCTGGTACGGCCCAAACGAGGTCGGATTGGGTTTTGCCTGCGACTTCAATTTCGCGGCGCAGCACGCTAGGGGGCAGATCAACGCTTGGTACGGCAGTCGTTGGTGGCTCGCCTTGACCTTGCCAATCGCCAAACCAGCGCTCAACTTCGGCCAAAATCGCCGTTTCGTCAATGTCGCCAACAATTGCAATCGTGGTCGCGGCAGGGTGATAGCGCTTGGCAAAGGCGGCAAGATCCGCAGTGGTAATCCCAGGCACGGTATCTAACGAGCCGTTGGGTGAAAAATAGTAAGGATGATCGCTGGGATACAGTTGTTCACGCGCAGCTTTGGATGCTTGCGAACGGGTATCTTGCTCACTTTGGCGCAGCATGGTGGTAAATTGGGTGCGCAAACGCTCGATTTCACGCTCAGGGAAGGTTGGGTTGCGCAACACATCAGCCAATAATTCTAAGATTAATGGCGCATCATCGCTCAAGGCTTTGCCCCCAAACGAAGTGCTGTGGCGGCCTGCGCTAGCCGAAATTGAGCAGCCACGATCTTCGGTAAGATTGGTAATATCGTGGAAACTGCGGCTGGTTGTGCCACGAGTGAGTGCGGCGGCGGTGAACACGGCCACGCCATTTAATGCGCTTGATTCATGGATTTGGCCCAGCGCGATTTCGCCCTGAATGCTAACAGTTGGGCTATTTGGATTGCGCTGCAATAACACCACAATGCCATTGCTCAGCACATGGCGGGTTGCTTGGGGAGCATTGTTGGCGGCAGCGGTAGCTTCAGCTTCAGCCGCCTTGGCATCATAAAAACTCAAGGCTGGGTGAAATGTACGGGCAGTTGGGGTGATTTGGCCTCCGCCACTGCTATTGCTCGGCGTAAAGACCCCGATATTGCGCTTTTGTGGGGCTAGATAGTGCTGGGCCACTCGTTGAACATCGGCGGCAGTCACCGCTGCAATCTCTTCCAACGAACTATCGGCCCGTTCATAGGAATCGAGGGTTTGCCACATGCCCAACATCATGGCCTGATTGCTGATTCGTTCGAGGCTATAGGCTTGTTGGGCACGCACCTGGCGCTGAATTTTTTGCAATTCAGCCTCGCTGATTGGTGTTTGTTGCAGTTTTTCGATTTCAGTGTAGAGTGCTTGCTCAACTTGCTCGACTGTGCGATCAGGCCGCACGGTTGCCCCAATTTCAAATAAGAATGGATCAAGCGTCGCCATAAACGATGAATAAGCGCCAGTGGCCAATTCGCCCTCAACCAAGGCCCGATACAAACGAGCTGAGCGATTGGTCTGAGCACCGCCGCCTGTAAACGAAGGCGATTTACCACCCGTCAACACTGCATCGAGTACGGTCAAGGCGGCCCAATCAGGTGAGGTGGCTGGTGGGGCATGGAAGGCAATTTGAATCATTGAGTTGGGGCCAGGCCGCGAAACATGGACGCGGCGTTCGCCCTGCTGTTCTGGCTCCTCGCCGCGCACTTCGGGCAAGGGCAAGCCTTGGGGAATCGGGCCATACAAGGCTTCGATTTGTTTGAGCACTTCATCGGTATTGAATGCCCCGACGACCACCAACACCGCGTTGTTGGGTGCGTAAAAAGTCTTGTAGTGGGTGTATAAATCTTCGCGGGTCATGGCTCGCAAGTCGCTCTTCCAGCCAATCACCCCATTACGATAAGGATGGACTTTGAAGGCGGTTGAACGTAACTCTTCATCAAGCCAAAAACTAGGGCTGTTTTCGTTGCCCTCGCGTTCCGAAATAATGACCGTGCGTTCAGAAGCGACTTCATCAGGATCAAACGATGAATTGACCATGCGATCTGCTTCGATTTGCAACCCCAAGCTGAGGCGATCGGCGGGCAGGGTTTCATAATAGGCGGTGTAATCGATCCAAGTAAAGCCATTGAATGTACCGCCATTGCGGGCAATCGTGGCATCAAACGCGCCTTTAGGCATCGATGGTGTACCTTTGAACAACATATGCTCACACCAGTGCGAAATGCCCGAAATGCCCACCCGTTCGTTGCGCCCACCAACTTTATACCAAATCCAGTTGGTCGCGATTGGCGCGGTATGCACCTCGCGGGTGAGCACCGTCAAGCCGTTGGGTAATCGATGAAGATTGGTCGCAAGTGTCATCAGCTGTCTCCTGCAAAAGAAACCTGTAAATATTATAGGGCCGAAAAGCTGGCTGTGCCGCTTGCAAGCTATTAACATTGGCAGACCTAATTCACACTAAAAGGGGATTCAGTACGGGCGTATAAACAGGATTGCGAGCACGATTATTCTAAGCTATGATGTTTTTTAGCCCTTGGTAATCAACTAAATACATTAGCGCCACTCTGATCAATCGCTATGTTCGATCACTGGTGCCGCAACAACGGAGCCTATCGATGCAACCTATTCTTGAGCATATTCAAGCGCACCTTGATCGCTATGTCACCACCGCCACCGATCGCGTCTTCGCAGCCAAAATCAATCTGTATCGTAGCTTTGGCTATGATCAATTACAGACCTCAATTCGCTATGCCTACACGGCCTTTGTGAGCGATCTTAGTGCTGGTACGGTTGAGGCGATGCCCAATTTTCTGATGCGCATTGGCCCGCAACGCGCTGAGCAAGGCGCAACCGTTGAAGATATTTTGTTCGGCATCAATATGGGCGTTGAAGTAATTACCGAAGATCTCAACGCGACGTTTGCCGATAATCCCGCTGGATTATTGTGGTGGATGCAACAGATGCATGCGATTGTCTATACTGGCGCGATGAAACTCTCCGATACAATTCTCAAAGCGCGTGAACAGCATATTCGTGAGCAGGCCAGCCAAATTGCCGAATTCTCAACCCCGATTATTCCACTTTCGCAAGGTGTATTAGTTGTCCCGTTGATTGGCGTTTTGGGCGAACAACGAGCCAGCCGCATTACCGAAGCCTTGTTGCAACGAATCAGCGAGGAACAAGCCTCGACCGTATTGATCGATGTAACGGGGGTTCCGGTGGTTGATACTCAAGTGGCGCACAACTTAATTCAATCGGCTCAGGCTGCCAAATTGGTTGGAGCCGAAGTGTTATTAGTGGGCATTCGGCCTGAAATGGCCCAAACGTTGGTACAACTTGGCGTAAATTTGCAGGGCGTGCGCACCCAAGGCACGTTGCAAGCTGGGGTTGAATATGCCTTTGAGCGCCAGAAACGCCAAAACGCTAAGCCGATGCGCCGCTAACTTAAGCCCAGATCTGCCCTAAATTGGTAGTACAATGAGTGCCAACAGAACCTGTGTGCGGCTCAGCGCCGAGTTGTTGCTAGGTTCTCTCGCTGTAGCAGCCAGTTTGTGGCCGTGAGGGAGCATTCATGATCACTGCAGATTTCTTTGATCAGGTGATTGATCGAGTTAACACCAATTCGGTAAAGTGGGATATGCGCGAGCAATTCCTTGGTGGCGCTGATGTGCTGCCTTTATGGGTTGCGGATATGGATTTTCGTTCGCCTCCAGCCGTGACAGAAGCACTGATCGAGCGAGCACAACACCCAATTTATGGCTATGCAGCGCGGCCTGAGCGCATGTTCAAAGCCATTCAAACGTGGAATCAAACCCGCCATGGTTGGGAAATTCCCCAAGAACAGATTGTGATAAATCCAGGGGTCGTGTTTGCATTAAATGTCGCTGTGCGGGCGTTTACCCAAGCTGGCGATGGGATTGTCGTTCAGCCACCAGTGTATGCTCCGTTTTATGGTGTAATCAGCGACAATGGTCGCACGCTGATTGAAAACCGCTTGCTCGAAGTCGATGGTCGCTACCAGATCGATTTTGCTGATCTTGAGGCTAAACTCGCTCAAGCCAAAATGCTGGTTTTGTGTAGCCCGCACAATCCGGTTGGCCGAGTTTGGAACGCCGATGAGCTGAATCGGATTGCCGATTTGTGTTTGCAACATAATGTGATCGTGGTGAGTGACGAAATTCACTGCGATTTGGCTCTATTTGCTGAATTTACCCCGCTTGGCCGTTTGCGCCCCGATTTGGCCGACCAGCTAATTACCTTGGCCGCTCCTAGCAAAACCTTCAATTTACCTGGCCTAACGACTTCGTATGGCGTGATTGCCAACGAGGAGCATCGTCAACGCTACGAAGCCGAAAAAGGCCGTAGCGGCTATCATGTTGGCACAGTTTTTGGCGATATTGGCCTAGCGGTGGCTTACGAATCGGGTGCTGAATGGCTCGATGCGCTGCACGACTATCTGCGTGAAAACTATCGCCTGATCGAACAAACTTTTGCTGATAATCCATTGGTGCGGCTAACCCCACTCGAAGGCACCTACTTGGCTTGGCTCGATTTTCGGGCAACTGGCTGGAGCGAAGAAGAACTAACTGAGCGTTTTCGCACCCATGCCAAAGTTGGGCCAGAAAAAGGCGGCTTGTATGGCGAGGCTGGCTTGGGCTTTTGGCGGGTCAATTTTGCCACGCCACGCTCATTGCTTGCCGAAGGCTTGCGGCGCATGCAATTGGCATTAGCAGAACATAGAACATAGAACCCCCTCAGCCGCCGATCGACAAGAGGGGGAACCGCTCCAGGAGTGCTCCCCTCGCCCGCCGCAATGGGAGAGGGGTTGGGGGTGAGGGCATGCTGACCGTTGTTAATGCTATAAACCATTACACATAGAACATAGAACATAGAACCCCTTCAGCCGCCGAGGGGAACCACGCTGCTTCCCCTATGTTTTATGCTCACCACTTTTGGGCGGATCGCCGATTGGTGGCTGGGGTTGGCTCGGCGGGTCACCAATTGGCGGCGGATCAGCGGTCGTTGGATCTAGCGGCGGGTCGCCGATCGGCATGGGTTCTGGCGCTGGTGGCTCGATTGGCGTTGGCTGTTCGCTTGGGTCGCTCATATTCACATCCTCAATAACGCTAGGCTTTGCCTTTACGCAAGGTTTGAATAAATTGGATAATCGCAACTAGCGTACCAACAATACTCATCAGCACCCCTAAAACCACGCCCAAGGCTGTGCCACCAACCGCATAGCTGGCTTTTTGTTGCGCCGTAGCCAGAGCTGGCGGCAAGGCTGTGGTTGGTAAATCGGGCGGAGTCGGTAAGGCGACCGCTGGCGCTTGCTTAGCGCGTTTGGTGCTATTCCAATCGGTATACACCCGACAAAACTCGGCTCCAAAAAAGATAATTTGGCTGGCATAGTAGATCCAAGCCAAAAGCGCGATAAAAGCCGCCACAGTGGTTGAAGCGGTATATTTATTGCCGCCAAGAAACAGCGAAAGCACAATTTTGCCAATTTCCCACAGCGCAGCGGTCAGAATCGCCCCGGGCAAGACATCACGCCAGCGCATTTTGGGCTTGGGCATGGCAAAAAATAATAAAAAGAATACTAATACATTGATAGCAAAGGCCGTTGCAAACGTGAAAATTTGCCACCCAACCCCAACTCCAGGCAAATCGAAGCTTTTGGAGAGATTTTCCAAGGCTTGCAAGACTGAGGAAAGAATCAACGAGCTAATCAGCAATAAGCCAATCACCAATACCAAGGCAAAGGCTTTGCCACGTTCGATCAAGGTGCTTTTGACAGTATGCAAAAAGTTGCCTTGCTGCGGTTGAATATCCCAAATCACATCAAAGGCTTTATCAATTTGCACGAAAATCCCGCTGGCGGCAAAAAAAGTAGTGGCCAACGCAATTGGAGCATTGGTGCCAGCTTGTTGGCTGAGGCTTTTCAGAATTTCGGTGAGGGCTGTACGTATTGCTGAATCATCAACCCCAACTTGTGGGCTGGTTTGAAAGACTTGCATCAACGAATTAACTAAAGTTTCTTCAGCATTGGTGTTAGTATCGCCTTGCAAGCGTAGCCAAAAACCCAAAATCGAAAGCAACAGCAAAATCAACGGGAAGATTGAAAATACCGCATAGTAGGCCAACGATGCTGCCATGCGTGAACAATCATCGACCGTCCATGCTTTAAAGGTGCGTTGAGTTAACGGCCAAGCGGTTTTGGTTACCCATTCTTTCATGAATTGCGCCTCATCTTGCTCTAGGCTCGTGCCCGAACTAACTACGATTGCTCACGATTGAGCATGCCAGCATTGCCCAACGCAGCTTGAGTCTGATCCATTAGCGCCTCAATTTGGCGAATATACGATTGATGTTGGGCGGTCGCTGCGACTTCTGCTGTCACCTCGTCGCGCTCAATCGTCGCCAGCCGTTGGCGTAGGGTATGCAACTGATTGCGATAATCATCAGCCAATTGCTCCTCTGGCGATTTGCTAAACCACAGTTCGCGCCCCAAAATTTGAATGGTGGCTGCCAAGGGTGGGGCAATCAGCATGCCCAAAATCCCAAAGGCTTGCGCCATCACCATTAATATCAGCACCACCAAAACTGGACTAACCCGATTGGCCCCATACAAGCGTGGCTCGACCCAAATTTGCAAAAAGGCAAACACGGCGATTGTCGATAAACCTGCCAATAAGGCCACAGGAATGTTGACCAATAAGCCTACGGCCACCGCTGGAATCAAGGCCAACAATACCCCAACCCATGGCACCAGCCAAGCAATGGCAATCCACAAGGCCAAAAGCGTTGGATAGGGCAAGCCAATCAATTCAAAAATAATCCCTAAACTTATGCCTGCCAACGAGCTTTGGGCAACTTCGCTGCGAATATAGGCACCAACTTCTAACTCCACTGCCCGCCAAATGGTGCGGGCGCGTTGGCGATGTTTGGCACTGATCAACGAAAGCCATAAACGCTCAAAGCGGTTTTGATCAACTGCCCAATAGGTGCTCAGTGAGAGCAAAATCACCAACTGTGCTAGAAAATCGAATACGCCGCTGCCAAACCCCACGATGCTATTGATTACTGCTGTCCCATCAGTTCCTGCAAAATAATCGAGCAATGCTTGACGCGAGGGCAGTTCGCTAGCTATCGTTTGTTGCCATTCTTGGCCTTGGGGCCAGGTTAGCGTGACGCGAGTGTAAAAATTCAATAATTGGTCGCCGGCTAGCTGTAATTCGCTCAGCAAACCACGGCTGATCACCGCAAACAAGCCTCCAAAAAACACAAAACTGGCAAAATAGACCAAGCCATAGGCCGCTCCACGGCTCATGCCCCGATCAATCAAGCGCTGAGCAAAGGGCCGCACAGCCGAGGCAATCACCAGCGAAACTAAGAAAAGCAACACCGCATCGCTGAACATCCACATTAATACCACAAGCGCCAGCGTAAACAGGATGGTTGCGGTAACACGTGCAAGCTGTTTCATGCCGCTACTTCCTCGCTGCTATTGATCGCCGCCAACATGCCATCCAAATCGACGACCACATGTTCGAGCTGATCGTCAAACACAATATTAGCTTCATCTTCAGTTTCATCAGCCCGATTATGGCGTTGCAAGGATTGGAGCAATTGCTGTGATTCATAATGCAGCACGCCAAAGCGATCACGGCGAGTGACGTTGGTGCTGGTTTCAGCTTGATTAAACACCAAGCGAGTGAAGATAATTTGCACAATGGCTGCCAATGGCACGGCCAAAATCCCCCCAGCCAAGCCTAAGGTCGCACTAAAGGCCGCAAAAGCGACCAAGGTCAGCACCGCATTCACCCCAACCGCCCGATCCATCACTTTGGGCACTAAAAAAGTGCCTTCAATTTGTTGAATCACCACGGTCGCTACAATCACCCAAATAAAGGCGGTTGTGTCACCTTGGGCCAGGGTAATCAGCAAGGGTGGCACTGCCCCAAGCACTGGCCCCAAAATCGGGATGGTTTCGAGTAAACCAGCCAAAATGCCCAGTACAATCGCATAATCGATACCAATTAGCAAGTAGGCGGCGGTTGAAAGTGCCCCAATCGAGAGATCAAGGATGAGTTGTCCGCGAATAAATGCGCCCATTTTGGCCTGAATTTCGGCAATCAGCGAACGCCAATTCTCACGTTTTTCTGCCGCGACGAGCTGGAGCAAGGTTCTCAGTACCCGATCACCATCAAGCGTCCAATAAAACCCCAGCAGTAAGGTGGCAATCAACACAAACAAACTGATGCCCGCATTTTCTACAACAGTGACAAGTTGGCTTACTGCTACGTCAGTTTGTTGCTGGCTGGTTTCGCTGGGCGCAACTCCAGATAGCGAAATTGGGGCATCAAGTGGCAAACGTAACGCTAAATTGCGAATAAAACTACTGCGCGAAGAAATTAAAAATTGGCGGGCATCATGATAATACTCAGGAATTTTGGCAGTAATTGCGGTAATTTGTTCGGTGATCAGCGGAGCCATCAGCACAACAATGCCCACCAGCAGTGCCAATAATAGCAGGTAGGCAATAATTACCCCTAGTTGGGGTGAGATTTTGAGCCGTTGTAATAATTGCACCAATGGGCGAATCGCGGTGCTGAGCACAAAGGCAATAAAGGCTACCACAAACACACTATAAAAATTAACAATCACAAAAGCGAGGCCGATGATCGCGAGGACGACTAAAGTGGCGGTCATGACACGACGAGTTGTCCAACGAGCAAGAGTCAACGAAAGCTCGTCCATGGCGACTCCCATACACAAATATGCTTGGCTGGATTGATACAGGCGTGACTTAAGCAACAACTATACCAAAAACATCGCCTGTAGCAAACTAAAAATTAAGCCAATCCTTAACCGATTCTTGCCAGATTTTCAGCAGAATGTGCTATGCTAGGGGGAATAATTCCGAATCTCACACCCTAGCGGTGTTGTTTATTATTCAAAGAAGGAGTGTGCTGCATGAGCCAACCGCAAGCTGCTGCACGAATTTTGGTTGTTGAAGATGAAAAAGAAATTGCTGGCTATTTGCGGCGTGGTTTGGCCTTCGAAGGTTTTACAGTTGAGGTCGCCCATGACGGGCCAACTGGGATTGCCGCCGCTCGTGAACGCCCCGCCGATCTGGTGATTCTCGATATTATGTTGCCAGGCATGGATGGCTTTGAGGTTTGTCGGCGATTACGGGCTGGCAGCGATGTGCCAATTATTATGTTGACCGCCAAAGAAACGGTGCCCGACCGCGTGATGGGCTTAGAAAGTGGCGCAGATGATTATTTGATCAAGCCGTTTGCCTTTGAAGAATTGTTAGCGCGAATTCGGGCCTTGCTGCGTCGCCATGTAGCCCGCACCGAAGGCCCAGTTGTCTTGCAAGTCAATGGCTTGGAGATGAACACGGCTTCGCGCGAGGTCACAATTGCAGGCCGCGCTGTCCAACTTACTGCCAAAGAATACGAATTGCTCGAATTATTTATGCGCCATCCAGGTCAAGTGCTAACCCGCGATGTCATTTATGATCGGGTTTGGGGCTATGATTTCGGCGGCGAATCGAATATCATTGAGGTCTATGTGCGCTATCTGCGCCAAAAACTCGAAGAATCGGGCGAAGGCCGCATGCTGCACACCGTGCGTGGAGCTGGCTACATTTTACGTGAACAACCCTACGGTGAACGATGACCCTACGCTATCGGCTAACCTTCATTTCTGTGGCCTTTATGACCCTTGGATTGTTAATTCTAGGGTTGACACTCTATTCGGCGGAACGGGCGATTTTGCTCAACGGCGTGCGCGATGATTTGGTGCGGGCTACCAACCAAATTCAGAGCCAATATGCCGAGGCCAAAAAACCGCTTGAGCGCTATTTTAGCGGCACAAGTGTTTCGTTGTTGCCAGTGCCCAACGAAGATTTTGAAGGTTCGCCGATTTCGGTGGCGGTGTATTACCCCAATGGCGTGCGATTGGCCTCAACACCTTCGTTTATGGGCGAAGGCCCGACCCTCGATAGCACTGAATTAGCCTCGGCACTAGAGAAAAATTCAGTCATTAACACCAAACCTTCGTCGTATGGTCGCACAATGCAGGTGGTTTCGCCCTTGACCTTCGATCATACCGTGGTTGGGGTGTTGGTGGCCAGTCAATCGCTGCGCACGGTTGATCGGGCCTTGGATACCTTGTCGTTGGTGTTTTTGATTGCTGGCTCGCTCACAGTGGTGCTGATGTTTTTGGGCATCAGCCAAATCACCAAGCGCGGCTTGCGCCCAATTGATATGATCGCCAACACCGCTGAGCAAATTGTGCGGGCCGAAGATTTGAGCCGCCGTATCGCCGTGGCCAACCCCCACGATGAGCTTGGGCGATTAGCCACGATTACCAACGATTTGCTAGCGCGGATGGAAGGTTTGTTCAACACCCAAAAACGCCTGACCGCCGATGTTTCGCACGAATTGCGCACCCCACTAGCGGCGATGCGCGGTAACCTTGAGGTGCTGCGGCGCGGAGCTATGCGCAACCCCGAATTGCTCAACGAATCGCTGAGCGACTTAGAACGTGAGGTAGCGCGGCTCAATCGTTTGGTCAACGACCTGCTGTTTTTGGCTCAAACCGAGGCTGGCGTACAAATGCGTAGCGAGCCAGTTGAGCTTGATACCTTGATTTTGGAAGTGTTCCGCGAATTGCGCCCACTGGCTGAGCATGTCAAGCTCCAAATCGGCAGCGAAGATCAAGCAACTGTTATCGGTGATCGCGATCGGCTTAAGCAAGCAATGCTCAATTTGGCCTATAACGCGATTCAGCATACGCCCGAAGGTGGCGCAGTCACTCTAAGTTTGGAGCGGGTTGGGCGCGAGGTGGCTTTGCGGGTGCAAGATACTGGCGAGGGCATTCCACCCGATATTCTGCCTAATATTTTCCAGCGTTTCTATCGTGCCGACAAATCGCGGGTGCGCAAAGGCGGCGGAGCTGGCATCGGTCTGGCGATCGTCAAATGGATTACCGATGCCCATCGCGGTACAATCGAAGTTCGTTCAAATGTTGGCGAAGGCAGCCTCTTCACCTTGTGGCTACCCCTCGCTCCCGCCACCGATCGCTTGATTACTGGGCAATTACGTGAATCGCCCTCGCAACCGTTGCCAATTGTCAGGCAATAAGGGTTAGCTAGAGACCATAGCTGGAAGTTCTAATAGCTATCATGGCATAGTTTCCTCTCGCCTGCTGGAAGGGCAGAGAATGAACCCTCTGTTCTGTTCTATGCTCTTCGGATTATAAGCCGAGTTCGCGCCGCAATTGGGCTTGTTGTTGATCAAACTCAAGCAGCAGTTGTTGGCGTTGTTCGGCTGGTAAGAAGGCGGCTTTGGCGCTTTGGCGGGCGACTTTACAAATATCATCAATCGTAAAATCATAGCGTTCGGCGGCCAGCAAAAACTCACCAGTTACTGTTGTATCAAACAAGACTGGATCATCGGAGTTGAGGGTAATTGGCAATCCAGCATCGAGCATCTGGCGCAGAGGGTGTTGATCAAACGAGGCAACCACACCAGTCCGAATATTGCTGGTTGGGCACACATCGAAGGTAATATCGCCACGGCGAGCCAGAAATTGGGTTAATTCGGCATCCTCAAGCACCCGAAAACCATGGCCAATTCGATCTACGCCCAGCATTTCGACTGCGCCGCGCACGCTATTGGCCCCAGCGACCTCGCCAGCATGAGCCATAACGTGCAGCCCAACCGCCTTGGCCAAGGCAAACACCTCAACAAACGGCTCAGGGGGATAGTTGGCCTCATCGCCGCCAATCGAAAAGGCGACAACCCCATATTGCATGCCAGCTTGGGCCAACTCGACCGCTCGTAAGGCTTGATCAAGGCTAAACTGCCGACCAAAATCAAAGGCAGGCCGACACACAATGCCCATCTCGCGCTCAGCACGGGCAAACCCAGCCGCAACACCACCAAGAATCTCATCGAAATCCATGTTGCGGAGCATGTGCTGAGCAGGCGAGAGCATCACTTCAGCATAACGCACCTGTTGTTGCGCCAAATCGATTGCCAATTCATAGGCAACCCGCTCAAAATCCTCACCATGGATCAAACAGCGAGCACAGGTGCGATACACATCCAAAAAGCCGAGGAAATGTTCATATTGAAACATGCGCTCGACCCCAGCCAAATCGCTAGCAGGCAAGCTAATGCCATTCTTCGTCGCTAGCTCTAAAAGCGTTTTAGGGGTAATCGAGCCTTCTAAGTGAACATGAAGCTCACATTTGGGCATGCGGCGAATAAATTCAGCAAGCGGCGAGTGCATGCAACAAACTCCTAGGCTCCCATACCCAAGGCCTTAAGCCGTTCGGCGTTGTCGAAGGTAACTAGCGCATCGATCAAGCGATCAAGCGCTCCATCAAGCACAACCGGCAGGTTTGAGATGTTTTGGCCAATCCGATGATCGGTAATGCGGTCTTGAGGATAGTTGTAGGTGCGCATTTTTTCAGCTCGCTCACCGCTTCCAACCTGAGCCAAGCGCGATTCCCCAAGCTCTTTTTGGCGTTTTTCTTGCTCACGCGCATAGAGCCGTGCCCGCAACACATTCAAGGCACTTTCGCGATTTTTGATTTGCGAACGGGTGTCTTGACAAACAACCACAATTTCTTCAGGCGTACCAGCCTTGTACACGATCCGCACGGCTGAGTCGGTGGTGTTGACCCCTTGGCCGCCGTGACCACCTGAGCGATACACGTCGATGCGATAATCTTCTTGCTTGATTTCGACGGCAGTTTCTTCGACTTCTGGTAACACCGCCACCGTGATCGTGCTGGTATGAATTCGGCCACGGGCCTCGGTGGCTGGTACGCGCTGAACGCGATGTACGCCGCCCTCATATTTAAGCCGGCTCCAAGCGCCTTGGCCTTGCACTTCAAAAATAACTTCTTTGAAGCCGCCGATACCATTTTCGCTGAGCGACATAACCTCGGTTTTCCAACCACGAATTTCGGCATAACGTTGGTACATACGATAGACATCAGCGCCGAAGAGTGCTGCTTCATCGCCACCTTCGCCTTGGCGAATTTCGATGATCACGTTCTTTTCATCGTTGGGGTCACGTGGCAAGAGCAAAACCCGTACTTCAGCCCCGATTGCTTCCATGCGAGCCGAAAGCTCATCGATCTCCAATTGAGCCATTTCGCGCAACTCGGGATCATTCTCCTCGCGCAGAAGGGCTTTGGCTTCTTCGACCGATTTTTCAGCCTGCATAAACTCGCGATACCGCCCGACTAATTCGCCAAGTTCGGTTTGTTCGCGGGCCAATGTAGTTAAACGCACATGGTCGCTCAGCGCATCAGGCTGAGTCATTTCATCATTGAGTTCGATATATCGCGCCTCGACCCGCGCGAGACGAGCTAAAATTTCTGGTTCCATAGTTGTATGGATGTTCCTTATCTTGGTGGTGTATCTGCGCCATTATAGCATAAGGCTTTTACAAAGGGCATAGAGCATAAGAACATAGAACATAGAACAGCGGTTTGGCGTTTGGCGCTTGAGTTTCGGGTATGAGTTTCATTCCTCATCCCTCATCCTTATATTCTATGGTATGCTATAAACCCTAAACGTATGCTTTATCTATAGCCTATCGCCCATAGTCTATAGCCAATCATCATGCTACCAATTGCCGATTTTGATTATCATTTGCCACCTGAACGCATCGCCCAAACCCCAATTGAGCCACGCGACCATTCGCGTTTGTTGGTGCTCGACCGCGCTACAGGCCAGCTTGAGCATCGCCATTTTTATGAGATTGGGCGTTATTTGCGGCCTGGCGACCTACTGGTTGCCAACGATAGTCGGGTTTTGCCCGCCCGTTTGTATGGCCAAAAAGCCAGTGGTGGCAAAACCGAGTTGCTACTACTCAAACAACGCGATGCCCAACGCTGGGAAGCCTTGATCAAAGGCAAAGTTGCGGTTGGCACACGCTTAATCATCACTGGCCATCGTGGAGCCCAAGTCCAAGCAACAGTTGAGGAATTATTGGAAAGCGGCAGTCGAATTATCTGTTTTGAGCAACCGATTAATGATCGATTGCCCGAACTTGGCTCAATGCCAACCCCACCCTATATCACTGCCCCGCTGACTGATCCTGAGCGTTACCAAACAGTCTATAGCGCTCAAGCCGGCTCAGCCGCCGCCCCAACCGCAGGTTTACACTGGACACCAGCATTAATCGAGCAGGTTAAAGCGCTGGGGGTTGGTTGGGCTAGCGTTACCTTACATGTTGGCTTGGATACATTTCGGCCTGTACAAACTGAAAACGCGCTTGATCATCAAATTCATAGTGAATGGTATGAGCTTTCGGCGGAAACTGCCCAAGCAATCAACGCAACCCGCGCTGCTGGCGGGAGAATTATCACGGTTGGTACCACCAGCACCCGTGTGCTTGAAACCGTGTCCCAATCCCAAGACGTTAGTTTGACTGCTGGCGAAATCCAAGCAGCGGCGGGCTGGAGCAGTATTTATATCTACCCGCCCTATGAATATCGAGTGGTCAATAGTTTGATCACCAATTTTCACTTACCAAAATCGACCTTGTTGCTCTTGGTCAGTGCCTTGGCAAGCCGCGATTTGATTATGCAAGCCTATGCCGAGGCGGTCGAACGTCAGTATCGATTCTTCTCGTTTGGCGATGCCATGCTGATTATTTAGGGCTGATCCACGAACGTTTATGCGTGCCTAATTAATGATTAACGGAGAGGCGCAGAGAATATAGCGCTATTTTTCTCTGCGCCTCTCCGTTAAATCCAGTCAGATCTCTATGTTCTATGCTCGCTATTCTATTTAGACAACATCTCTTTGGCGGCGCGACGGCCAATTTCCACCGCGAAATTCGTGCCGCGATCCCATGGGTAGACTTGGCTCATACTCGCCCACCATAAATCTTCGAGCGGCGTTTTCAAGGCTGGAATCGCTTGGCTATGGTTGACTGGCACAATTGGCTGAGCATAGGCTTCGCGATGCAACCACACGCCCTCGATCCAATCGGGCTTGAATTGAGGATTAACTTTGCTTAGCGAAGGCATAAAGCGTTCGAGGAGTTCTTCTTTGCTCAATTGAAAATACTCGTGCGATGGCTCCAGATAATCGCCAAGATAGACCAAATGCTGGCCGCCATAATGACGACGATCGATCATCTGGGTATGCTCAACCAAGGCCAAAAAGGGAAAATGCTTTTTGTCCATGTTCATCCAATACATGCCGTTGGTCAGCGATTGTTTGAGCGCCACCGTTAACACCACCGCCCCAATCGATTTGAGTTGATCAAGTTTGGCGGTGTAGCTGGCTGGCAGATCGGGGGTCATGCGCTTGAGCAAACCAGGCGAAGTGGTCGAAAGCACTTGATCATAACTCGCTTGATCGTTGCTGATCACCAGCCAGCCTTGCTCAATTTTACGCAGCTCTTGAACTGGACTGTTGAGCCGAATTGTGCCGCCCTTTTGGCGCACCGCCTCGGCCATGCGTTCGCCCAAGGCTTGGAAGCCGCCACGAAAATAGCCAAGTTTGAAAGTCCGCGAGGCGATCCGTGCCCAAAACCAAGCAGCATTAACTTCGGGCGTGTATGGCCCAAATTTGCCTTCAAGCACAGGTTTCCACATGGCTTCGTAGGCCGGTTTACCCATCAGCTTTTGAATGTAGCGCTCGGCAGTGGTCTTTTCGAGGTGTTGCCAGCGATCGATAATCGCCAAAAATTTAAGCCAAGCCCCGCCAGCAGCATTCCGCAAACGGTTGAAGACTGAAAGGTGGGGATAGGTCAAGAGCGGAATGATCCCACCAATTTCAATTGAGCCACGCTGAGCATCCCATTGACCAGAAACTGGGCTATTGAAAAAGAGCAAATCATCGGCGCGAATTTCTTTAATAAAATCTAGCAGCGCCTTATCCGAGCCAAAAATATGATGATAGAACTTTTCCAGCGACCAATCCCAGCCTTCAGCCTGAAAGCCCGCCGCTAAACCACCAACTTGGGGCGCAGCCTCATAAACCGTGACCTGGTGACCAGCACAAGCCAAATCATAGGCGGCGCTTAATCCAGCAAAGCCCGCCCCAATTACTGCAATTGTTTTCAACGGAGTACCTCAACTTCAGCATGCGGCAGATTCGCCGACTCGCCTAATTCATCTCGCAGAGCGGCCTCACGCTGTTGAATGCGATTTTCGGCGGCTTGACTTTCGTTGACAGCTTGATCAAATTCATTCCAAGCCACCCGCTCACGCCACATATACCAAAAACCGAGCACAGTAATTGGAATCCACAGAGCGAGGTGCAGCACCAAGGTATAGCCTGTTGCAATGCTTTCGGCCACATTGAACGATTTCAGCACGCTAATTCCAGCGGCATCGAAGGTTCCAGCGCCACCAGGAGCAGCCGGAATGATCAGGGCCAAGTTGGCGACGGCAGTCATCAACATCAGCACATCAAACGAGACATGAAAATCAAAGGCTTGCATAATAAACCAATATTTAGTGGTTTCAGTTAGCCAAATCGCGGTTGAAGTGACGAAAATCATCAGCATCTCGCGCGGGGAGCGTAACGAATGCAAGCCCAACATAATTTTATCGAACAAGCCATGGGCTTTGCTATGAAAGCGTTGAGGCACGATGCTGCGCAAGGCCCACGAATACAGCTGTTCGGTACGGCGTTGGTTGGTCGCGATCATCAAAAAGATTACCAAAGCAACCCCAAACAAGATTGATGAAATAATCACCAAGTTGTTCCAGAGCGTTGGCAAATCGATAAAAGGCAAGGTAACAAACACAAATAAGAGCATCACCAAGCCATCAAACAAGCGTTCGAGGATGACGGTCGTGAGCGATGCGCCCATGCCGATGCCTTCTTTGCGCTTGAGCACATACGAACGAATCACTTCTCCGGCACGGGCGGGATAGACATTATTGCCCATATAGCCAATCACGACTACCGGGAACAAGCGGCGGATCGAAACCGCTTTGATGTGACGGAGCATATAGTGCCAACGCCACGTTCTGGCCCAAACAGCCCCGAAGTAGACCACGACTCCAGGAATAATCCACCAATAATTGGCGGTGCTTAACGCATCCCAGAAGCCAGCCCAATCGAGGCCATTAAACGACCACCACAAAAAGAATGCACTAATCGCGATTCCAAACCATAATTTTGGTCGTCGCACAGCGTCCTCCACCATGCTAGTAGCCATTGCTACCAGCCGTACTTCAATGTCAATGCTACGATGTGTGCCGCGCTGTGTGATAGAGCATCACACCACACACCCAACTTAAGATCATAGCCGATCGGTGACAAGACTGCAAATAGCCCAATAGGTTGAGTTTTGTCACGCACAAGCACTATGTTGGCTAGCCTTGGCTCGGTCTGGTTGTCATTAATTAATCGCACGCTATTGCCAAATTGGATTAATTAAATGACACTGGTTGTCACACCAAACCCATATACTCAGGCCAGCAAACGCAATAAAAGTCCATTTTGTTAACAAATAGGCCTTGATTATAACGAACGTTTGTGCTAAAATATTCGTTACTGGGTTATCGACAACGTACCATAGAAAGCGAGTACATCCATGTATCGCAAAATGATTGTATATGATCGAAAGACTGGCGATTTTGCTATGTATCTTGATGGGGAATTGGTCGGCTATGCGCCAACCTACCTCGAAGCCGAAACACGACTTAATCAATTAGTCTATCAACTGCTCACCAAAAATGGCGCAGCCTAAAATATAAAAACCCACGGCAAATACCGTGGGTTGTCGGTTTAAATTTAGAATGAAACTTGAATTAGGGTTGGTTTGAGTCGATTGGTGGGGTAATCAACACCTTCATGGGCCACGCCAGCATAAAAGGTCATGCGATCTTCGCGTTGTTTGATTTGCACGCGCCCAATAATCGTGGCTTCTTCGCCTGGATACAGGTAATCAAATTTGTTGGGGTCGTACCATTGGTCAGGGCTGCGTGGCGAAATCGCCCAACGGAATGGGTAGCGAAAACCCGAGCCACCATTGCCATCCCAATCGATTGCCACCCGCCATAAGCCGCCGCCAAGGTTAGCATACTGCTCGTTTTCAATCGACGAGTAGCTTTGGTTGGTGCTATAGGTGTAGCCCGAAGCTGGCCCAAAGGTGCGCAAGGCCACATCGCTATTATTTTTGACCTTGAACGTGACCGTGATCACATCGTTTAATAAGATCTGTTCAGGGCCAATTTCAACGCTGAGCACATCGAGCGCCCCGATCCCAGCACTGCTGAGGGTCACATCGCCGCGCTTGGTCACGCGGTTGCCACGGCCATCATCAGCTCGCAATTCATATTGATAGGTTCCTGCGGCCAAAATACCGCCAACCACAGGCCGCCCCGACCAAGCCTCACTATGTTCGCCCAAGCCTTGTAACTCACGATTGAGAATTGGATAGCGCGTCGCATTGGCTGAATCAATCACATCCAACGAGACGGTCGCGGTAATCGGCAAACGATACGAGAAGGTTGTAAAATCTTCAACTGCATCATCATTTGGCGAAAATGGATTGGGCGTAACCCGCAGATCATACACGTCAAAGCTATCACTTGGCGCTTGATCGATTTGCAAATTCAGCCGTTGGGCCGCAGTATTTTCCGCCTCAATCACCACTGTGTAGCTACCACTCGGCAATAAACGATTCGTATCAGCATCAACTGGCACACTGCCATCAAACAGCACTTGATACGCATCCTTGGATGGCTCACGGGTAACTGCTTGACGCAAGGCATAACGCTCACCACTACTGGTTTCAAGCCAAATCGAAACCTTGGTTGGCTGCCCAATCAGATAGCTGATGGTGGTGGTGCGCGGGCCAGTATTCAAGTTGATAATTGGCTCGCTGAGCGTCACTTCACCAAGCGCAGCATCCGAGCCACAGCCAATTAAAAGTACCAGGCCAAATCCTAAACCGAATAAATAGTTAAGCTTCTTTCGCAAGATTGGTTGCCTCCGACTCGATCAGGCCATAACGATGGGCGAAGATGCTCATTGCGACAATCCCCAGCAACACGCCAAACCACAACGTGCAAAAGCGAATGACAATCGTGGCGGCAGTTGCCGCGCCCTCGCCTAATTTGACCAAGGTGGTAATCAATAAGGTGCTCGAAACTTCTGAAGCGCCCAAACCACCTGGTAAGAATGATACCAGACCAAATAGCGTCGAGGCAGCAAAAATAAAGGTCGATTGTAACAAAAGTGATCCAGATGCCTCGGCTCCAAAGCCGCGTAGTACATAGTACATCGCTACACATTCGCCCGCCCAAGAAACGACCGAGATAATGGTTGAGACAATCAGCAATCGTCCGCTCAACAGCTCGGCACTGTTTTCGTAGAAGCTATGCAATGGTTTGGCAAAACGCGCCAAGCGCCCACGTTCCAGCCAAGCAATAAAACCAAGGGCAATTCGGCGATTTTGGAACAACGCCAAACCTAGAACACTCAAAATCACCAAGACCACAAAGGCTGGGCGAGCCGGCGGATACAACGCCAACCCAGTGGCCATCAGCAAGAGCATCGCTAACCCATCGGTCAAGCGTTCGGCCAAAACTATCGGCGCTGAGCGGCTAATCGGTGTGCCATTCAGGCGTTTGAGTAAGCCTGATTTAAGTACCTCGCCAACCTTGCCAGGCGTGACCGCCATCACCATGCCAGCGGTAAATAGCAACGCACTTTGTCCATAACTTACATTCGTGCCTTGGCCCAATTTGCGCAAATAGTAATCCCACTTGAGCCAGCGCAAGACATAATTGAAAATCGTAAAGCCCAGCACTGCTGGCAGCATCAGCCAATTAAAAGTGCTGAGGCTATCACCAACTTTGCCAATATCGCTAAATAGAGCTAGGCCAAGCATCACTATTACACCCAGCACTACTGAGATTACCACTTTTGAACGTAATGATTTATCCACACAAGCTCCTTAGGCCAGGTATTGTTCGGGTTCGATTCACAAAATCTGATTATACTCCATCCCTCGTTGCCCTGATTTGGAACCAACCTGTTACCAGCATGGAACCTTCTTCGGAACCGCGACTGTCTATACTGGCAATTGTTAAGTATTCTTATCAAGAAAGTTATCAAAGGGGTGTGTGGTGGTTGATGTGGTCACTTTAGCGGGAAGTCCAGCGCCCCGCTCAACAGCAGCAGCACTTTTGGAGCATTCCAAAACAATTTTAGAGCGCCATGCACTCGTGGTTAAATCGATGAGTGTGCGCGATATTCCACCAGAAGAATTAATCGGCCAAGCTCAATTTAGCCCAGCAGTGCGCCATTATAGCCAACTGATTCGCCAAGCCGGGGCATTAATTGTAGCAACGCCAGTTTATAAGGACACTTATGCTGAATTATTACGTGCCTGGCTTAATCTACTTCCAACAGGAATTCTACGGAATACGCTGGTATTGCCAATAATCACTGGTTCATCGGCGCGAACCGAAGCTCAAATCTATGCGGATTTGGCAACGCGGTTTCGCCAACTTGGAGCTAAGCATATCATTCCGAGCCTATTTGCCGCCGAGCAGCAAATTCAGCTGCTCGGATCAAAATTACCACCACGAATTCATCGCAGTTTAGAAGAACGCTTGGGGCTAGCACTTGATGATATCGCCCAGCAATTAGGGGTTTTGCCACTGGCAGCAGTGGCCTAAGGAGCAGATCATGGCACGCCGTTTTTCACTTGGTTGGCAACGCTTGGCCTTGGCTTTAATCGTCGGGCTTTTGGCAAGCTGTGGCTCCACCAGCAATGATGCTGCTTCAGATGGACAAACGAGCACGCGCACCCTGCGGATCGGCTATCAAAAGGGTGGCTCGTTGCCGATTCTCAAGGGCAACGGCGCTCTTGAGAGTCGGCTCAAGGATGTCAAGGTTGAATGGATTGAGTTTGCCGCAGGGCCGCCGCTGCTTGAATCACTGAATGCAGGCAGCATCGATCTTGGCTCGACTGGCCAAACTCCGCCAATTTTTGCCCAAGCTGCTGGCACGCCGCTGGTTTATGTGGCCTCGGTCGCGGCTTCGCCTACCGGCCAAGCCTTGCTCGTACCGAAAGATTCACCAATTCAAAGCGTGAGCGAGCTCAAGGGCAAAAAAGTTGCCTTTGCCAAAGGTTCGAGCGCCCATTATTTTGCAATTGATGTTCTGCGTGAAGCAGGCTTGCAATATAGCGATATTGAGCCAGCATTTCTGACTCCACCCGATGCGCGGCCAGCGTTCGAGGGTGGCAGCGTCGATGCTTGGATTATTTGGGAACCCTATTTGACGATTGCGCTCAAAGCAACCGATGCGCGAGTTGTGCACGATGGATCGAGCCTTGCGCCCAGCCATAGCTACTATTTAGCAGCCAAAAGCTTTGCCGAGCAACATCCCGATCTGGTCAGCGCAACCTTGGAAGAAATTCAAAAAGTTGAGCAATGGTCAGCCCAAGAACCGCAAGCAGTTGCCAAAATTCTAGCTCCCGTGATTGGGGTTGATGCGGCAATCTTAGAAGAAGTGGCCAAAAAACAGGCCTTTGGGCTTAGCCCAATCAATGACGCAATTGTGAATGAGCAACAGCAAATTGCCGATACCTTTTTTGAATTAGGCTTAATTCCCAAAAAGGTCAGCATTCGCGAAGCAGTTTGGACGTGGCAACCAACCCAAGCCAGCGCTCAGTAGCGTCGATCTGTATAATCATCAGTGATGATTTCCTGCTGTCGTTGGTGTTCGCTGGGGTGGTGTGACCCAACGACAGCGCTCATTGGTAAAGGAGCTTGGCTCGATGGAAATCCTATGGTTTATTCCAACCCACGGCGATGGGCGCTATCTTGCCTCGACCGTGGCCAGCCGCTCGACAACGTTTCCCTATTTGCGCCAAATTGCCCAGGCAGTCGATGAATTGGGCTTTACTGGGGCATTGCTACCAACTGGCCATTATTGCGAAGATGCCTGGGTCTTGGCCTCAGCACTATCTGCGGTCACGCGTCAGATGAAATTTTTGGTGGCAATTCGCCCAGGCCTGATGTTGCCTGGCCCCGCCGTGCGAATGGCTTCGACTTTCGACCGCATCTCCAACGGACGGTTGTTGATCAATGTGGTGGCTGGTGGCGATAGCGCCGAAGTTGCCAGCGATGGCTTACATCTCGATCATGATCAACGTTATGCGCTGACTGACGAATTTTTGGATGTTTGGCGGCGCGTGTTGGCTGGCGAACATGTAACTCTCGAAGGCCAGCATATTCATGTGACCGATGGCAAATTAATGTTACCGCCGTTGCAACAACCGCATCCGCCGCTCTATTTTGGTGGCTCCTCGCCAGCAGCGCTCGAAGTTGCCGCCAAACATGTCGATGTCTACCTGACTTGGGGTGAACCGCCAGCCCAAGTCGCCGAGAAAATTACCCAAGTTCGGGCTTTGGCCGCCAAGCATGGCCGCACAATTCGTTTCGGCATGCGCATGCATGTGATCGTGCGCGAAACCAACCAAGCCGCGTGGGATGCCGCCAACGATCTGATTCGATATGTTGATGATGCGGCAATTGCCAATGCGCAAGCGGCTTTTGCCAAGATGGATTCAGTCGGCCAAAAGCGTATGCAAGCCTTGCACAATGGCAATCGCAACCAGCTCGAAGTTAGCCCAAATTTGTGGGCTGGAGTCGGCTTGGTACGTGGTGGTGCTGGTACAGCCTTGGTTGGCGATGCCGGAACCGTCGCCGAACGCATGCTCGAATATAACGAGCTAGGCATCGATACCTTTGTGCTTTCAGGTTATCCTCACCTGGAAGAAGCTTATCGCGTGGCTGAATTGTTGTTTCCGCGCTTGCCGTTGGGTAGCAAACCAACCGCGCCTACCAACCAAACTGGGATCTTTGGCGAGTTGCTGCAGTTGCACGAATTTTCACGGCGCGAGCCAGCTCCAACTGGCCAGTAGTTAATTAGGTGTCAGGGGCTATTGATCCACGAATGATATGAAACCGAAAAAGCCATTAACGCAGAGGCGCAGAGAAACAATGGCGCTAGGCTGATGGCTATCGGAACAAATGTTGGTACATAGATGATCTATTGCGCCAAAAGCCGCTAGCCTATAGCCAATTTCCCTTCGTGATCTTCGTGTCCTTCGTGGTTTCAGCTAACTTCTGGCACCTGATCCCTTGTCCCTAGCCCCTACGAAAGGAGCCTTAGCAATGGCATTGGCGATTGAACAACCAACAACCGCGCCGCGCTCAGCCAAAAAACGGCTGCAATTACGCCAATTGGGCCAACGCTGGCTCCCATGGCTGGTGCCAATCGTGCTCATTGGGGTATGGCAACTTGCAGCAACGATTGGCTGGCTGAGCGCCCGCGTGTTGCCAGCACCCAGCACAATTCTGCAAACAACCTGGGAGCTTTTGCTGCACCAGAATTTGCTTGGCGATATTGCGGTTAGCACTCGTCGGGCACTCCTCGGCCTGGCAATTGGCGGCAGCCTTGGCTTTATCTTTGGCCTGCTGAATGGCACATTTCCAACCAGTGAACGCCTGTTTGATAGCACCTTCCAAATGATTCGCAATATTCCCCATTTGGCGCTGCTGCCATTGGTGATTTTATGGTTTGGCATCGGCGAAACATCACGCCTATTTTTGGTAGCCTTTGGCGTGTTCTTCCCGCTGTATCTGAATACCTATCATGGTGTCCGCAGTATTGATCCTAATCTCCGCGAGATGGGCATCGTTTATGGGTTATCAAAATGGGGCTTGTTTCGCCATATTATTTTTCCTGGAGCCTTACCTTCAATTTTGGTTGGCCTACGCTTTGCTTTGGGAGTCATGTGGTTGACCTTGATCGTCGCTGAGAGTTTGGCCTCGAATGCTGGTATTGGCCATTTGACGATGAATGCCCGCGAATTTATGCAAACTGATGTGTTGGTAATGGGCATTGTGATCTATGCTCTGCTCGGCAAATTAGCCGATACGATTGCGCGTTTGATCGAACGCCGCAGCCTTCGTTGGCGAGTTGGCGCATAAACAACAAATCTCGTAGGAGTGTGTGATGAGTATCCGTGGAGTTGAATTAGGGTTACGTGGCTTGGGCAAGGCAATTGCCAATCGGACAATTTTGCACGACATCAACCTTGAGATTAAACCTGGCGAATTTATCGCGATCATCGGCAAAAGTGGCTGTGGCAAAACAACCTTGTTGCGCTTGATTGCTGGCCTAACCGAGCCAACCATTGGCCAAGTAGCGCTCGATAATAGCCCGTTGGCGGGCTTAAATCCTGCCGCCCGTGTGATGTTTCAAGATGCTCGCTTGTTGCCTTGGAAACGGGTTTGGGAGAATGTTGCGCTCGGTTTGCCTAACCTCAATCCTGAGCATGCCCTACAAGCTTTGCATCAAGTTGGCCTTGCTGATCGCGCATATGATTGGCCATTGGGTTTATCAGGTGGCGAACGTCAACGCTTAGCGCTCGCCCGTGCGATCGCCAACACGCCAAGTTTGTTGCTGCTTGATGAGCCATTTGGCGCACTCGATGCCCTGACGCGAATCGAAATGCAGCAATTGGTTGAGCAACTTTGGCGAGCACAGGGCTTTACTGCCATTCTGGTTACTCACGATGTTGAAGAAGCGATTGCCTTGGCTGATCGAGTGTTGCTTATTCAGAATCAGCATATTGCACTCAATTTACCGATTCACCTACCACGTAGCCGTCAACGGGGCAGTGCCGAATTTGCCGCAATCAAAGAGCAATTGCTCGGCGCGATTTTTGGTGCGGGCTATCCATTGACTAGTCGCGTGGTTGGGGCATAGAAGAAACAAGTATAAGGAACTTATGAACAGGTATTGGCTATCAGCGTGTATGCGGCACAATCGTTCGATAGCCAATAGCCTATTGTCGTTCTGTGCCTCTACATTAAGTGCTGATCCTCAACCTCCAATAACCGATCCCCGATCCCCAATCGCTACAGCTTTAGGCCTATACGCACAACCAACCTGTATGGTACAATGAGGCTTACGTAGGCGAGGCAACCCAATGCAAACCAATCAAACCACAACCAAAACTTCCCCCGAAGCGGCGCAAGCAGCAGCCGATTTTTGGCTATGGGCCGGGGTTCGCCTTACCGCTGGCGGCTTCATGGCGGGCCTTCCCGCCAACTAGAAGATGCGCCCACCTCGTTGATTCGTACAACCGGGCGACTTGCGCTCGGTTTTTTGTTGCCCTCAATGATTGTTTTTTTAAGGATGTGTGTATGGCGAAAAATATTTTAGTGGCGGTCGCGTGGCCCTATGCTTCCGGCGCTCGACACCTTGGCCATGTTGCTGGCTTTGGCGTACCAAGCGATGTATTTGCCCGCTATCAACGCTTGGTTGGAAACAATGTGCTCATGGTCAGTGGCACTGACGATCATGGCACGCCGATCACGGTGCGAGCCGATCGCGAGGGCAAAACACCCCGCGAAGTAACCGATTTCTACAATGCTGAAATTCGCAACAATTTGCGTGATTTGGGCTTGTCGTATGATTTGTTTACCCGCACATCAACCGAAAACCATTACCAAATAACCCAAGCATTTTTTACCCGCTTGCAAGAAAAAGGTTATATTTTTGCTCAAGAAATGATTGGAACCTACAGCGAAGCTGACAAGCGCTTTTTGCCCGACCGCTACGTTGAAGGCACATGCCCGCATTGTGGCTACACCAAAGCCCGTGGCGATCAGTGCGATAACTGTGGTAAGCAGCTTGATCCGGTTGATTTGATCGAGCCACGTTCGACCTTGAGTGGCGCAACGCCGGTGTTCAAGCCAACAACCCACTTTTTCTTAAATTTGCCAGCCTTTGTTGAACGTTTGCGCGAATGGATCGAAAGCCAAAACCATTGGCGACCAAATGTTAAGCGCTTCTCGTTGGGCTTACTCGATGATGTACCAGCTCGCGCGATCACCCGCGACCTGACGTGGGGCGTGCCAATTCCGGTGGAAGGCGACGAATTCGATAGCAAGCGAATTTATGTGTGGTTTGATGCAGTGATTGGCTATCTTTCAGCAGCAGTTGAATGGTCGATCAAGGTTGGGCGGCCTGAGGCTTGGCGCGATTGGTGGCTCAACTCCGACGCGCGGCATTATTATTTCATGGGCAAAGATAATATTGTGTTTCATAGCGTGATTTGGCCCGCCATGCTGATTGGTCATGGCGAATTGGAATTGCCCTATGAGGTCGTCAGTAGCGAGTTTTTGACCTTGGCAGGCGGCGAGAAAATCTCATCATCACGCGCTGAAGGCAATAGTATTCCGTTTGTTGGCGAATTTTTGGCCCAGTATGATCCCGATCCGTTGCGCTATTTCTTGGTGATTGCTGGCCCTGAAACCTCGGATACTGAGTGGTCGCTGGGCGAATTCATTCGACGCAACAACGAAGAGTTAGTAGCAACCTGGGGTAATTTGGTCAATCGGGTACTTTCAATCACCCACAAAAATTTTGGCCATGTGCCAACGCCGCAAGCCCTCACCGCCGAGGATGAAGCCGCCTTGGCGACTGTGCGGGCGGCTTTTGAAACGGTTGGCAAGGAATTAGAGCAAGCTCATTTCAAAGCTGGCTTGATCGCCACTATGGCAGCAGCGCGTTCGGTCAACGAATATTTGGCCAGCCAAGAACCATGGAAGGTGCTCAAAACCGATCGCGAACGCGGTGGCACGATTTTGTATGTTGCCTTGCAAGCGATTAATAATTTGCGCACCTTGTTTACGCCATTTTTGCCCTTCACCAGCCAAAAATTGCATGAACTTTTGGGTAATGAAGGTTATTTGGCAGGGCCATTGCTGTTTGAAGAACGCCAAGAAAGCCAGCATAGCCACGAAGTGCTTACCTGCGAACCTAGTACTTGGATTGGCCGCTGGGAATGGAGCGATCTGCCCGCAGGTCGTGAGTTGGCCGCCCCAAGCGTGCTGTTTAAAAAGCTCGAATTACCAACCGAGTAGGTTCATATAGAACAACGATTTAACCACGAAGGACACGAAGAACCACTACGGTTAATAACTTCGTGTCCTTCGCGATCTTTGCGGTTAAAAAATGGATCAATTCCTTTGCAACCTGTTAATCTGCCTCAAAAGGCATAATCCGCACAAAATCATTCGATTCGGCCAAAATAATAGCGTAAGTAATGCCATGTTCATTCTCAAAGCACAATTCCCATTGATCTTCCGCATAAATATGGGTTAATTCACCAATTGTGCCAACCGGTATGCCTTGTAGCTCAAAGCGCTTTGTTGTTATCCTGATCGGTGTTGGAAGTTCGTGCATAGGTAAACCTTTATGAGAGCAGCTAGCATGGCGAAATCGATTATGATTATTGCCCGAACTGCGGCAATTCCTTTCATCGCTGAAGAATTAACCGAGCATGGCTATTTTCCATATTGTTGTGATAGCATTCAACTGGCACTCGATACAGTTTATCAGCTTAATCCAGATCTTATTTTGATTATTGACCATTTTATTGAGGGATTTCGTGACCCGCTAGAAATTTATTTCTATACACGTCAGCATTTAAATCAGGCTGTACCAGTCATTTTCGTTAGCTTTCGCCATATTCCAGAAACATTGGCGCAGCTTGATCTGGATTGTTTTACTCTCCTAGAAATGGAAATTGCAATGAATACAATATACCAATTACTTGCAGATTAAAGCATTTGTGCTTGAATTATCAATCCTGAATGAATTGTTTGTAGGCAAAAACTGGTTAATCGGGTATACTCTGCCCAATTGATGAGTATCATTGAGAGATGAGGACGCTGTATGCGCAGCTTGATCTGGATTGCACTTTTGGCCGTCAGCCTTGTTGGTGGCTGTGCCAACCAAACGACCCAACCTACGACCCAACCGACTGTAACCATTGTACCAAGCCCAACCACTCCACCTATTGATCAAGAAAAACAAGCCTTGGCCGCCTGCAAACAAGCTGTAGTTGAGAAATTTAATATTTGGTCGGTTGTTTTCCTCGATGCGAATCACACAATCCTCAAACCTGAACCCCATGTTCGGGGCATTCGCTCAACCGCTTTAGCTATGCGTCGGATGACTGCCCAAACGATTTTGTCCGAACCATGGGTTTGGTTTTGCACCACAACGTATGACGATGGGCAATGGGTTGTTAGCGATGTTTTTGTCGAAACCTATCGCAAAAAATAAATTTTCTCAATGTGTAATCTAAAGCTAAAGTGTTTGTCCCTGAATAACAAATGTCGAACGAATTGCTTGTTCTTTCAAGTGTAAACACGCTTGGCGCTCAGGATCAGCAAGGTAGCGCTCGAAATCGGCCTGCGAGGCAAATTCAAGCAAATGAATTTCGTAGGGGGTTTCAATCGTTTGTTCAATGATCGTTGCGTCGTTTGGGCGGATTCGTAACAACAACCGCCCATTATATTGCGGCAACAATGGCAAAACTAGCGCTTCAAATTGCTCAACTACTCCTGCTTGACCTGAATTGACATAAATAAGCTGAGTTAAATAGATCATAGGTTATTCCAATCATCCAACACTTGCTGAATGCTATAACGTGCCATCTGAGCCAAAACAGGGTTACTTTGGTGATAGTAGGGCAACGCAATCACGGCAACCGACAAGGCCCAGCCCCGCCCACGTATCCAAGTGGCAGCATCAACCGCCATTGCTTGACGAAAATTCAGCCGTGTTTGACGATCAAACATATTCCAGGCTGGCAGTAAATCGCAAGCAGGATCACCCACTGCCAACGCTCCAAAATCAATTACTGCACTAAGGTTGCTATCAATAACCAATAAATTTCCAGCATGCAAATCGCCATGAATCCAGACGGGTGCATACGCCCATGTTTCAATTTGTATGGCGTGGTCCCATACTGCTAAAATTTGTTCAGTATCAAGTAATGTATGAGCTTGGGTAATTGCCGCGCGAGTTACCGCATTACGTTGAATTAACGATACCCCGCGTGCAGTTGGCGAGGCTGGAGCTGGGCCAGTCTGCGCATCAATTTTTTGGAGTGCATGCAAAAATTGACTCAATCCATGTTCTGGATTATTGGGCCTTGCATTAATCGCATTTTCGCCAGCTAGCCAAGCATAAATGCCCCATGGCCATGGATAATTTGCGGTTGGCTGGCCTTGGGCGATGGGCTGAGGAATCTGCAATGGCAATTGGGCTTGCAACCATGATAACCAGCGAAAATCGCTAGCAATTTGATCGACGGCCCAATCAATTCGTGGTAGCCGCACTGCCAACTCTGATCCAAGGCGGTAAATTGCATTATCAGTTCCCGCTGAATCCACCTTTTGCAACGGCAACCCGACCCATTCAGGAAATTGGCTTGCCAGTAAGCTTTGCACTAAAGCATGATCTATTGGTTGCTCATTTGGATGCATCAATAGCCTAATCATCCTTGAAAAAGATCACTATTCAAGCAGTATGCCAAACAATTCCTGAATAGTGATCAATCTAGCGAATGAATTGGGCTAGGGCAAAATTAAGTGTAAATCGCCAAATTCATGCCAAAGATAGTGCTGTTCTAACGCGGCTTGGTAGCATAACTCCAGGTGTTGATAGCCTGCTAAGGCGGCAAGCATGGCCAAATGGGTCGCTTTGGGTTCGTGCAAGCCCGTTAAAATTCCATCGACCGCCTGCAAACCGTGCTCTGGCGTAATCACCAATTCTGTCCAGCCTGCTTGGGGATGCACCAAGCCACGTTGATCGACGGTGCTTTCAATTGCCCGCACACTGGTTGTGCCAACCGCGATCACCCGACGATGATCAGCGCGTGCCCGATTGATCAGATCAGCACTGGTTGCTGGTACGCGATACCATTCGGCATAGGGCGGCTCGTGATCTTCAAGACTGGCCACGCCTGTATGCAGCAATAATGGTGCAATTTGAATGCCCTGCGCCACCAAGCGTGTGAGCAAACGCTCAGAAAAGGCTCGCCCAGCTGAGGGCATTTCGGCGCTGCCAAGTTCAGTTGCATAGACTGTTTGATAGTAGCTGTTGGGCCAATCAGCGGCAACATACTG
Organism: Herpetosiphon sp.; assembly: GCF_003512625.1. NCBI lineage: Bacteria > Bacillati > Chloroflexota > Chloroflexia > Herpetosiphonales > Herpetosiphonaceae > Herpetosiphon > Herpetosiphon sp. Next base: position 43,943 of record NZ_DOPT01000017.1, read on the forward strand.
ATAATGAATGGGCTTGGCATGCTCAGCGAGATAGTGTGGCAAAGGTTGGGGCAAGCGCAGGCTAGCAATCCACAAACGATTGATCGCTGATCCATCATTTGCATAACCGCGATGAATATCAATCTGCCCACCAGATGGTAAATTTAGGCTGTTCCCAGCCAGTGCAGCCCGATATGGCTGGCTGCTTGTGCCATGGGGTAAGCGAACTTCCACGAGCCATAGTTCGGCCAACAACTGGGTTGAAAGATGCACCATGAAACGTTGACCACTAGCATCGGTGGCGGGAATAGCTGCGTTCAGCGTGCCACTAGTATTAATTGCCAGTACATCGCCTGCTTGTAAAATCATCGACAATTGATCAAAGCGATAATGCTCAATCGTATTTGAGCGACTGTGCGAAACCATCAGGCGCACTTGATCACGCTCCAAGCCACGTGCTTCCGGTGGTTCCCCCGCCTCGAGCACGGCGGGCAATTCAAAATCTATTGTTGCAAGCATAGATCGATCACTTTCATGAATAGAGGGTCGAGGATCGCTTGGCGGGGATCGGGCTGATGATCCACAAAGCATCTGCGCACTGACTATGGGCTATGGGTCATGGTTTATCGCATGAACAACGGCCCGCATGCCCTCACCCCCGAACCTCCTCGCCCGCCCAGCGAGGGAAAAGCTCCCTAGGAGTGCTCCCCTCGCCCGCCGCAGTGGGAGAAGGGCTGGGGGAGAGGGCACGGTACAATTGGTGGTTAACCCAATGAATCCATGACCCATAGCCCATAGCCTTATCGCTTTGGGCCTCAGCGTTAAAATGATGCCCCTTTTGATTTTTGACTTCTGCCTTTTGACTTCCAGTGCCTGACCCCTGTTACCGTGTTCGTTACTTCCGATAGCGCCCACTCGGCAGATCATCGTTAATCAGGCGCAGAATTGTAGGTACACTCGCTTCTGGTGGTGGCCGATCGCTGATATCTTCGCCAGGAAAGGCCTCTTGATGCATTTGGGTGTTCATATCGCCTGGATCGAGGGCATACACCCGCCATGTTGGCTGTTCGGCGGCCAAAATTGCGGTTAGTTGGTCGAGTGCGGCCTTGCTTGAGCCATAGCCACCCCAACCCTCGTAGGCTTGTACTGCCGCATCGCTGCTGATATTGATAATTCGAATGCTTGGCTTGAAGCTTGGGGCTAATGTTTGAATTGCTGCCAATGGCGCAAATACATTAATTGCATACACTTGAGCTAAATTATCAAGCGGGTAATCGAGCAGATTTGGCTGGGGACTTGGCCCCAAAATGCTGGCATTATTCACCAAAAGATCTAAGCCCCCCCATGCTTGGGTTGCAACCGCCAACGCTTGGCGATGGGCTGGGTCGGCAATATCGCCAGCAATTGCCTGAACTGTCGTGTGCGTTGCCAAAGCGGCGCGAGCCTGCTCAAGCGCGGTTGCTCCACGGCCAGTAATAATTAAGTGCCAGCCATTCAAGGCTAATTGTTGGGCTAAGGCTAGGCCTAAACCACGCGAAGCCCCGGTAATTAATCCAATGCGTTGCATATCTGTTGCTCCTCGACTGCCTGCGCCAACCACCATTCGCGAAGTTCGCTAGCTTGGCCATGGGCATCAAAATTCACAATAAAAATTCCGGCTAAAGTTTGGGCTTGCTGTTGATTGTGGTGATAGAGCTTGGTGCGCCATTCGGCAACTCCACATCCATCGGCAAAGATGACTGGTGTGATCACACATTCGACTTGCTCATGTTGGGCCAAGGTTGTGCGCCAATAGCTCATAACCGCCGCCACGCCATGCAAGGCCGGCTCGAAGGGATGCTCTTGATAACGAATGGCTGGGCTGAATAATGTGGGCAAAACAGCCAACATATGTTGATTCCAAACTGTGGCGAGGCTACTACACCAGCCTCGAAAATCGTCGTTGTTCATAGCTACCTCCATCTGCCTAGCAGTATAGCTATTAGCGTTTGCTAATAACTCAGCCAGCAGTGGGGCTAGGTGCAGCACAATCGGACAGGCTTAGACCTGTCCAAACGGACAGAATTTGGAGTCAGGAGTCAGGAGGAGTCAGGAGTCAGGAGTCAGCAATCTTGTGGGGTTGATTGCTGACTCATAGATCAAAGCCTTAATATTGGAGAATGGGGTTTGGCTGACCTTTGGTATCCTCTGGCTCTTTCGTTGGTGAAGGCGGCGGTGGCTCCTTCGTTGGTGGTGGTGAAGTTGGTGGTGAAGTTGGTGGAACTTCGGTTGGCTTAATATCGCCAGGATCTTTGGTTGGGACAGGCGCAGTTGGTTGCTCACGCACAATCGTTGGCGTGGCGGTTGGTAACCCGATGCTCGGAATTTCGGTGGGCACTGGCACATCGGTTGGGGCTGATG